>CAIZKT010000229.1:0-3376 GCA_903933565.1 uncultured Victivallales bacterium
AGCTTCCTCGGAATAGGCCTGAACCAGGCATTCCCCCGCATTTTCGGGTCTTACAACCAGCAGCAGGTCCAAGACGTCGCGCCGCATGATCGGTGGACCGGCCAGTAGGAACCGGCACGAGACCCGCGCAACCGCCGTATCTCGCCACGCCTTTGCAACCTCCAGAATCCTTGAGGCGTCGCGAACCGCCGAAGGCTGCCTGGCCAGTTCGGGGAGGCCGCGCTGCACGCGGGCCAGGGCATCTGACATTGCCTGGCACTTCAAGACGTCGGCCGAACGGAACAGGACGGCTTCCAGCCAACCGCGCCGCGTACTGTCGATCCGAGCGGCCGCGAACTCGCACCCCAACACATCCCGCTCGCGGACCAGGTCCAGTACCCTGACGGCAAGTTCCACGTCGGCAGGTTCCTTCGCCAGCACATCGGCAAGCGCCTTGCCCTGCTTGGGCAGGAGGTCCGGAAGCGCCCGCAAATATGCAGTTGCAACGGCCAACGTCTCGCTGTCCGAGGTTGCCAGCATCGAAACGGCCTGCGCAGGCGTGCGGATCGTCACGATCGGTTTCGACTTTGGCTGGGTTGCAGGGCCGGCCGGCTTCCCCTCGCCAGTTGCTGCAGTTGCTGCAGTTGCCCCTGGTTCCCCTGCTGCCAGACCAGCCAGCACAGCAGCCACCAACAGGCACCACCGACTGATAGCTCGATTCATCACGCCGCCTCCAACGGAATACCGCACGCCTACTGCCCGCAGGCGCGCCACCGCCGGGTAGTGTAGCACGGGCCCGGCAGATCAGCGGGAGTGGGGTTTCATGGCACATCAGGAGGTCACCATTGGCGAACAAACTGGCATGCCAGAAACCTGAGACTTGTGTGGCTGGACCAAGCATCCGACTGTTAAACCGAAGTTCCGCGACGTAAATCTCAGTTGACCAAGCACCTGCGCCGCCGCCGCCGCCAAATGCGCGCTGTAACGTAGTCATGTAAACCACGAAGAATTTACTTGACAAGCGTGCTGTCGGTGGTACGATTCGTTCATGTACGTGACCATCGTACCCAACAGGAACTCCAAGCCCGCGTCGTTGCTGCGGGAGAGCTACCGCGACGGCGGGAAGGTCAAGAACCGCACGCTCGCGAATCTGTCGCATCTGGCGCCGGACGTGATCGACGTGATCAAGCGGGCGCTGGCTGGCGAGAAGATGGTCTCGGCCGAGCAGGCCGTGCAGACGGAGAGGACCACGCCTGCCGGGCACGTCCGGGCCGTGCTCGGGACCATGAAGAAGTTGGGGATCGCGGACCTGCTATCGACGCGGGGATGCCGGGAGCGGGACCTGCTGCTCGGGATGATCGCGGAGCGGGTGCTGCACCCGACCTCGAAGCTGGGTACGGTGCGGCTGTGGAAGTCATCCACGCTGGCCTCGGAGCTTGGGGTCGAGGACGCCAAGGCCGAGGAACTGTATGGCGCGTTGGACTGGCTGCTGGCGCGGCAGGGCCGCATCGAGGACAAGCTCGCTGCGCGGCACCTGGCTGAGGGCGGGCTGGCTCTGTATGACGTCAGCAACAGCCACTACGAGGGCCGGACATGCCCCCTGGCTCACATCGGCCACGACAAGGACGGGCGACGCGGCGTGTCCGTGATCGCCTACGGCGTGATGACCGACCGTGAGGGCCGCCCTGTCGGGATGGAAGTGTACCCCGGCAACACGGGCGATCCGACGACGGTGCCGGACCAGGTAATCAAGCTGCGTGCGCGCTTCGGGCTGGAGCATGTGATCCTGGTCGGGGACCGCGGGACGCTGACCAACGCGAAGATCGAGTACGTGAAGGAGCATCCGGGACTGGGGTGGATCTCGGCGCTGCGCAGCGATGCGATCCGCAAGCTGGTGGACGGCGAGGCGTTGCAACTCTCGCTCTTCGACCAGGTGAACCTGGCGGAGATCGTGTCGCCGGACTTCCCTGGCGAGCGGCTGGTCGCCTGCTTCAACCCCCTCCTGGCGGATGATCGCAAGCGCAAACGCGGCGAGTTGCTGGACGCGACGGAGAAGCTGCTTGGGAAGCTGGCCGCGGAGGTCGCGGGCAGAACCAAGAAGCCCATGAAGGCGGCCGAGATCGGGCTGAAGGTGGGCCGGATCCTGTACCGCCACAAGATGGCCAAGCACCTCGATGTCGAGATCGCGGACGGGGCGCTGACGTGGACGCGGGACGAGCAGTCCATCCGGCGCGAGGCGGAACTCGACGGCATCTACGTGATCCGCACCAGCGAGCCCACGGAGCGTTTGTCAGCCGAGGACACGGTGCGCAGCTACAAGCGGCTGGCCGAGGTGGAACAGGCCTTCCGCTGCATGAAGGGTATCGACCTGCGCGTGCGGCCGGTCTTCCTGCGCGACGAGGACCACGTCCGGGCGCACTTCTTCATGTGCATGCTGGCTTACTACGTCGAGTGGCAAATGCGCCGGGCGCTGGCTCCGCTCCTCTTCCAGGACGAGGACGTGGCGGCGGATCGCGAGACGCGGGACGCCGTCGCGAAGCCCGAACCGTCGCCATCCGTGAAGGCCAAGAAGAAGGGCAAGCAGACGCCGGACGGCCTGCCGGTCCACAGCTTCGGGACGCTCCTCACGGAACTCGCCACTCAGGCCCGCGTCACCTACCGTGTCGGCGCCGCCGAAACGACCTTCGACCAGCTCGCCAAGCCCACACCCCTGCACCAGCGAGCCTTCGACCTGCTCGGGGTGTAGTCAGTCAGGCCGCACTGCATTTCCGGGATACGTCAGGTGATGCGGGGACTTGGGCCTTGTAACCCGATCAAACTTCGGCCTAGCGTCCCCGCCCGTAGTGGCTCGAGGGTCTGAGCCGCAGCCGGAGCGTTAAGCCGAGCCGATGCGGGCATCCAGATACGTCGATTAATCCGCAATAGAACTGCCCGACAGCGGCTCGGTAGCTCCGACTGCAGCGAAGGCCCCGAGCCACTCGGGAAGGGGCGGGGGGGTGGTACTGGAGCGGCGCCGGCCCCCCCGCCGGACCCGTTACCAGGTACGTGAAGCTGCCTGCCAACGCCCTACGCCCCACACCCCAAGCGCCAGTGGATTCAGCAGTGGCTATAGGACCAACCAGGGTCTGGCAGCTCGGGCCAGGGTAATCCCAGCGTGGACACCACGGTTGGGGGCGGCGATAATCCGTTTGCGGCCTGGATTTCTGGCTGATTTTTCCTGCCTGATTCGGGGGGCTGTAGTGGCGGCGGGACAGTACGATGCGTTTCGGGTTCTGCGTTCTGGCGGGGTGTCGGGTGCCGTATCTGTGGCGCGGGGCCCTGGTGCTGTTGCGTCGGCGTCACGACAGGCGTCGGATCTTGCGATTGATGTTTTGCAGGCCGGTGGCAATGCCTTTGA
>CAIZKT010000230.1:0-6243 GCA_903933565.1 uncultured Victivallales bacterium
AGCCCGCTCCGGGCAGGTTCGCGGTATCCGCCGTCTCCTGGAGCCCGCGATGCCAAGCCCGCTCCGGGCAGGTTCGCGGTATCCGCCGTCTCCTGGAGCCCGCGCTGCCAAGCCCGCTCCGGGCAGGTTCGCGGTATCCGCCGTCTGCAAGACCGCCGTCTGCAAGACCCAGAGACGGCGGAACCCCGAGACCGCCTCTTCCAGGCCTGGCCTACGTTCAGGGCGCCGGTTCGACCAGCAGCAGCCGGTAGCCCAGGCCCGGTACCTCGAGGTTGAGGCGCTGGTCGGCCAGAACGACCTCCGTCTTTGCGGGCCAGGCGTGTACCCGGGCCACCTTGGCCAGCTTCAAACCGGCGGGGTCCAGACGGACCGCGCCTGACCGCGCCTCGCGGGAGAGGTTGGCCACCACCAGCAGCACCCGGCCATCGGGGCGCCGATAGCCGCTGACGATGACGTCCGGCAGCTCCGTGGCGGCCGGGGGCACCGCCGCAAAGTAGGGCAGAAACTCACTCTCGACATAGCCAAACTCGTCCAGGGCCGCGTAGGCTTCATCGACCACGGCGAGGTTGCACCAGATACCCCAGACCGCCACATCGTGCGCCAGCAACAAGCCCATCAGCCCCCGGGTCGGTTCAACCAGCTTGCGGTGCTCAGCGTCAAACTCCGGCAGAAAGTAGGGCAGGATGCCCCACTGACGGCCCATGAATTCGGCCCGAAAGGTGTCCAGAGTGAACATATCCATGTAGCTGTCTTTGACCTTGCCGCGGAAGTGTTCGCCGTCGAGGTACGAGTCATCGTAGGCAAGGATGGGGATGGTGACCTTGCCCGACATGTGGGCCATGGTGAAGGTCTCGCGCGGCCAGGCCTTGGCCACGTTGTACATGCGGCGATAGAGGGCGCGGTAGCCGAGAATCGGATAGGTCGGACGGCGTTTGCCGTCACGAAGGTAGCCGCACCCGGCCTCGAGGCTGACCGAGCCGTACGGGTGGGTGTTATCGTGGTACAGGCCGTCGATCCCGTAGCGCTCGGCGAACTGAGCGGTCTTACCCACGATGAAATCCGCGTAGTCCGCCCCGACCGGAGAGGCCATGGCGAAGGCCGCCCCGTAGGCCGCGACATCCGAAGAGCCGCTGTCCGCGCTGCCCATGGCCCAGGCTTTCGCGAAAAAGGGCCACTCCGCACAGGCGGCGGAAACGTAGCTCAGGCAGAGGTAGGGAACCGCTTTGACGCCCGTCGCATGCAGGGCGGCGATGCCCTGGTCGAACAGCTCCGGCGTGGTGGCCTCGGGGTAGCCGTAGTAGCGCAGCGAGTTAGGGCTTGGGCTGGGCCAGAGGATGCTGACGTTGCCGCCCTTGGCGGGCAGCAACCGCCACTTGCGCCAGTCCTTGGCGATAGGCTTCACCGGGGTGGCCTGCAAGCCAAAACGGTACACCCAGTCCGCCGGCAGCTTCTGCCCTGCCGCCAGCAGATTCAGGCGCAGAACGACCTCGGCAGGAGCGCGCACAGTCTCGAACGCATTGCCGCTCTCACCATTGGGCCAGAACTGGTCCGATTCGCAGAACCAGAACAGGCCACGGTCGTTGTCGCCAAGCCAGGCGTAGGGGATGAAGGAAGCCTTGTCAACCACGCCGTCGCCGGGGGGCACAGCGCCTGCCGGGCCAGCCCAGTCCGCCGCCCAGCGGTGCCGGTACAGCGCCCGCTCGGCCTTCACCGGAATGTCGAGGCTGAACTGATCCAGGGCCAGGCCGGCAAACTCCGCCCCGCTCAGATCCACCACCAGCACCCCATCGTATTCGGCGGCGACTCGGACATTGAGCTTGACCGGCAGGTCGCCCGCGGTCCCAACCAGTTCGCCCGACCACTCGGCCCGGGTCGCCGAAGACGGGCCCGGGCGCAGCGCCTGCGCCGTCCAGGTGACGGGCTTGCCTGCCACCGCCGCCGTGAGGCTGATCGGCCGCGCCAGCAGGGGTTCGCCAGCCGAGGTAATCTGCACCGGCAGGACCGCCGAGCCGAAATCGATCTCCCGGCCCCAACAACGGAACTGGGTCGCACCCGCCTGCAACGGCGTCCACGGGGGGATAACCCGATCCTCAAGGCCGTAGCGATTGCCGCGCCAGGTGGTCTCCGGTATGAGCGCGGGACGGCGCAGTTCGAAGGCGAGCTGGCCATCGAGCAGTACCGCCACGACCACCTCATACTCGCCCGGCTCCCGGGCGGGCAGCGCCAGGGTCTGGGACGCCTGCCCGGCGCTGAAGCCGATGGCCTCCGCCGCGGCTGGCAGGAGACCGCCGCGGCGGACCGCGGCGCAGCGCGCGCTCAGCCGGGCATCCTCGACATCGGCGCCGCCCGTGTTGACGCGGGCGATCACCTGCAGCGTGTCCGGCAGCAGCTCGAGCGTGAGGCTGGCCAGGTCCGCCGTCAACGGCGCGGCAAAGGCGTCGTTGCCCGCGTAGTGGGCCGCAATGTGCGCCGCACTGAGCGGCCGATCGTAGATCCGCACCTCGTCGATCAGAGAGGCGCTCTGGCGCGGCAGATGCCAGGGGTGGTCGCCGATACGGAAGCGTTCACCAAGGGCTATGGGCAGACTGCCAGAGACGGGCAGACTGCCGGCGGGTTTGCCGTCGACGTAGGTCATCACGCCCAGCGGCGACCACGTCCCGGCAAGGTGGTGCCACTGGCCCGGCTTCCAGTCCTTGACGTCGAAGGCGCTGCTGCTGTAGGGCCCGTTGATGTTCGCGCAGGTCAGCGTAAGCAACCGCGTCCCATCGTAGTACTTGTAGAGGTACAGGGCGCCCTCGTTACGGGTGTCGAAGAAGACGTGGAACTCCGTATCCTCAGGCTTCCAGTCCAAGGGGCAGACCCACATCTCCACCGTGCCACCGGCCGGCGTCAGCAGCCCTGCGGTTGGGTAGTCGACGTAACCCGTTCCAGGCCCCGACTTCAGCGCCTTGCCGACTCGGCCCGGGGCGAGTTCTGGCTTGCCGTCTGGCGCACCGGCCACCCTGCCATCGCGGCCGATTCCATCGAAACCCTCATCGTAGGACACGCTGAGCACCGGCCTGGGCTGGGCCAGTGCCGACCCGCAGAGCATCCCGAGACCCGCCACCCACGCCAAGGCACAGCATCGTTGCATCGCTCACCCCCATCTTGAGCCTCGTTCCGAAACCGCGGCCGACCAGGGAACCGCGGCGGCAGGCGTACTATGTGGCCCCAGCCACCACTCTGCCAGGCGGCATGACCTGCCCTCGGAAAACCGCGGCGCGGCGGCTTCAAGAAGCCTTCGGCGACAGGACTTCGCGGGTTGGGCGAAGCTCCGGCCTGCTTTCCTTCATGGAAAGCCCCCGCCACGCACTTGAAAGCGCAACTCTCGGCGATACCTTATGCCCCACGTGCTCCTGTAGCTCAGCTGGTAGAGCAACTGACTCTTAATCAGTGGGTCGACGGTTCGAATCCGCCCGGGGGCACCAGTTTAGCTTCAAACGCCGTTCCGGCGCTTCCCCTTGCAAGGCCTTGATTGGCCTTCTTTGTTGCCTCCAACAACAACAAATAACAACAAGCCTGCCGTGCGTAACCCAGGCTCAACCGAGGCAAGCGCCCGGTGCTGTTGTTGGGGTCGGCAACAACAACCCCCGCCGAAATCGCCCCCCCGTCAGTGGCCCGCCGATAGGCCATAGGCGCGTCCCGTCACCGCCGCGCCGACCCCGATTGTTGTTATTTGTTGTTGTGACCGGCGCCGAACAGGCCCCCGTAACTGCCCCTACCAGGTGCCGCTGTCCGCAAGCGGTCCCTGTCCATTCCGCGCCAGTCGCAACCGTCCAGGGCCGCACGTCGAGCGCGGTCGTTGTTGCGCCAGGGCACGGCAAAGACCTCGCGGTGCCCCTCTGGCGTGTCCCAGCATAGCCCGTGACCCTTGGGCCGGTAAGTAGAGAAGCCGGTGCCCAAGGGCGCCCCTGCGCGGTCTTGGGCTTCAGGTTGCGCCGGCCGCGCCGGCTCGTATAGTGGGGGCCGTGGCGTCGCGCCCGAACTCTATTGCAGGCAATCAGAGGGCTGGAGAATGTCGCTCGATATGATTCCGCGGAAACTCCGCGACCTGTATGAGGTCCACCAATGGCGCCACGCCTGCGCCATCCTGCACAACGACTTCCCCCGTGAACTGGCGGATATCGTGGACGTGCTCACGCGGTTCCGTCTGCCAAAAAGCGGGCTGGTCAAGGCGGGGGGCAACAAGAACCCGGCGACCAGCGGCTGGATAGACGGCCAATTCTACGCGAAGGGGTGGACCGAGAAGCAGTTCGGCGTAACTCTTACGGTTGACGGTGACTCGCGCGAGTCACCGACGCACGGCATCGACTGCTTTCGGAACAAGGTCGGGCTGGAAATCGAGTGGAACAACAAAGACCCGTTCTTTGACCGCGACTTGAATAACTTCCGACTGCTGCACTCAATAGATGCCCTGTCGGTCGGCGTCATCGTGACGCGGTGCGACGAGTTGCAGGCTATATTCGACCAGCTTGGGCGTGGTGGGTCGTTCGGTATGGCCACGACCCACATGAGCAAGCTGCTACCCAAGATTAGCGGCGGCGGTGGCGGCGGCGGCCCACTGCTGGTGTTCGGTATCACGAGGAAACTGTATGTCGAGGACTGCTGAAGACACTGACCGGTCAGCCGCCGAAGACCTACGCGCCAAGATAGCCGGGCCATACGCCACCATCCTGGCTGACCCGCCCTGGCGCTTCGACAACCGCACCGGCAAGATGGCGCCCGAGCATCGGCGCCTACTTCGCTACCCGACGATGGAACTGGACGAGATATGCGCGCTGCCAGTCGCACAGCTCGCGGCGAAGCCGGCGCACCTGTACCTGTGGGTACCTAACGCCCTTTTGCCGCTGGGCCTGCAGGTGATGGCGGCCTGGGGGTTCACCTACAAAGGCAATCTGGTGTGGTACAAGGTGCGCAAGGATGGCGGGCCGGACGGGCGCGGCGTCGGCTTCTACTTCCGCAACGTCACCGAGCTGGTGCTTTTCGGCACTCGGGGCAGCATGCGCACGCTCCCGCCAGGGCGCCGACAGGTGAACATCCTGAGTACGCAGAAGCGCGAGCACTCGCGCAAGCCTGACGAGCTTTACCCGATCATCGAGGCCTGTTCGCCGGGGCCGCGCTTGGAGCTGTTCGCCAGGTTCGCCAGGCGAGGGTGGGCGCAGTGGGGCAACGAAGACGTGGAACGCAACAGCCTGGCCGGAGTGGCGGAACGCAACGGCCATACAGACCCGGCGCTTAGACCGACCGAAGCACCTCGCAGCTATACGGCCACGGCCGCGGCAGTACGGCAGGAGCAGGGAAGCGGGACGCGCAGACGCGCGGCCAAGACAGTGGCTCTACCGCACATGCTGCCGGGGCTACTCCTTGCGGAAGCCGCGGATGGTGGCTGACGCCGGGCGCCACGGCCGCGCCCCTACACGGCTGCGTCTCAGCCCGCGGGCTTCTGGCCCACGACGCGCGGGGCATTGGCTCTGGGAACGTCCTTGTCACGTTGGGCCTTCAGATTGTCGCCCAACACGTACCGAACCGCCTGGGTGGGCTTCGCGCAGTCCAGGTAGCGGCTCGGCGCCGCCCGCGACCACTATGCCCTGAACGCCGGACGCAAAGCCCCGACCAGTGTGAACATGGCACGTCTGCGGTGGAAATGCCGCCGCAGCGCAAGGTCTCGCAGACGTTCAAACGCGCGACCCGAGCGAAGGGGGCGGCGTCGGCAGACCAGTTGGAGTTCGGCGATAGCCTCAAGGGCGGCTGACAGCGCGCATCGGTGGCCCCTGCCGGTGTGTACCGGACACAGAGCGTCCGCCTGCGGCTTGCCAGGTTTGACTCGGTGCCGTTCCCGCGCAACTAATGTAATGGCAGTCGGTTATAGTATATTATAGCACGTAATTAATAGCTTAACCGCTATTTAAGGTACGAGAAACAGCCGCTAATCATCCCGCAGCACTGGCGGCATGGACGGCGCCAGGCAACGGACCTGGCGCCGGTGAACCGGCAGCGGCCCGCCAAGCGCCGCGACGGATTCCTGCCAGGCAACTGGCGCCAGGCTGAATCCCAGTGCTGAGGCGCTTGCGGAACCCCTGGCTCGCGGGCGCCTATGCGTCCGCCGCGGCGGCCACGCCGAGTCGACAGGCTCACGGTCTTCGACTGGGCCGCCCTCCAGGCGATCCGGCGCGTACCGGCCGGATCGGAATGGGAACCGCGTCG
>CAIZKT010000231.1:0-2481 GCA_903933565.1 uncultured Victivallales bacterium
CCCTGAACCCTGAACCCTGAACCGCTATCCCTGGCGTGCGCGACGGAACGCCGCCGGGGCTTGCCCTTGGTGCCGGGCAAAGAGGCGCGAGAACGACTGCACCGTGCCCAGACCGCAGCGCCGCGCAATCTCCTTGATGGGAAGTGCCGTGCCTACGAGCAGGTCGCGCGCACTTTCGAGGCGCAGGCGGCGTACCTCGGTCATGGGCGTGCTACCGGTTTGCTGGCGATACCGGCGGATGTAGTGATACCGGCTCAGACCCGGAGGCTCACCTGCGCGGGCGAGCCGTCGAGCGTGGCATGGAAGAGCTCCATGTAGGCCGGCGAGACGTACGACTCAGCGGGGAGTAACGGGAGGTGTGAATCGAATGTGGCGACCGTTTCGGCGGACTGCAAGCCAACAGCGCTGAAGCGACGCGCGCGGAGCGTGATGTCGTGCGTCAGCGTAAGCTTGTCCGTGACCTCGCGCGAGCTCTCCGTCACGGGCGAGCCGTCGTAGGTGAAGCGCGTGCGGACCTGTGGCTGGTCGGAGACCACGAGCGAGCGCTTGCCGGGCTTCTCGCCACCGGCCAACGTGATCCAGAAGCGGGTGTCGCCCAGCGGGGCGGTGACGCGGCCGCTGGCGGCGTCGCCGGTATAGGTCACCCAGCCTTCGTCATCGGTATTGACGCTAACCTGTGGCTGCGAACCCGCAAGGACACGCACCTGGTTCCCCGCAAACTCCATGCGCAGCGGAGTCCCGGCAAAGGGGACCACGGACGGCAGCGGAATCTCGGCCAGCTTCTGGCTGGCCTTGTCGCCCTGATAGGTGCCGGCGGCGCAACTCCAGAGCGAGATGGCATGCCGATAGTGCTGCTCCAACAGCAGGAAGACCCGGTTGCCGGTCTCGCCGTAGTAGAAGTCGAAATTGTTCCCATCCCACGCCGTGAACTCAGTGACGCCGGCAAAGAGCGAGGGCTGATAGACCATGAATTGGTTCGCCGGGCCATTGTCATCCGACAGCGACCAGATATAGAACGGAAGCGGGCCGCGGTCCGGCGACAGACTTACGCCGGGGAACATGTACATACGCTCCGCCGTGGTACGCGCACACATAGCGAAGACCGTCTGGCCGTCCTGCGAGAGGGCCTCCGCTACTTCGATCCCATCGCCCGGATACTTCACCCCCGTCTTCCACCCCGGAGTAGTGGGCAGAACCGTCATCGTCGCCGGGGTGATGGAGACGGAGAGCGGCTGGTCAAAGGATCCGCCATTGGGGGTGATGACGGGCGGCTGCAGGTACGGGGCGCTGCTTGTGACTTCCACCTGTGCAGAACTGGACCCGCCATGGCCGTCGGAGACAGTCACGGTGGCCGTATAGAACCCGGCGGAGGCATAGGTATGGCCGGGGTTCTGCTCCGTGGCCGTGGCGCCATCGCCGAAGGTCCAGAGGTAGGCGAGCGCATCGCCATCCAGATCCGCACCGGTGGCGAGGAAGGAGACGGCCAGCGGCGCCTGGCCGCGGGTGGGTGTGGCGGTAGCGGTCGCGGAGGGCTCATCATTGACCGCCGACACCGTGAGCGCGACCGTAGCCGGGGTGCTGTCTAGCGCGCCATCGCTGGCCTGAAAGGTGAAGCTGTCGGCGCCGTAGTAATTGGTGGTCGGTGTGTAGGTCAGGTTGGGCGCCGAGCCGGCGAGGGTGCCGTGCGCGGGGGGTACGGGCACATCGTATAACTCGCGGATGGCAGAGAGCGACGTGTCGCTCCACCCCCCACCTGCCACCAGCATGAAGAGAAGGGTGATGCTTTGACGGAAAATACGCATTTGACCAGTGCCCTGATCTTGTCAAAACGTTGCACACATCGCAAGAACTGCAAAACATTATTCTCACGCAAAGGAACGGAAGTGGGATAGTAGCCACGGCCAGCCCCGGGCCGAGGGCGAGGAACTGGCGGGCTCGTAGCCCTTCGACTTCGCTCAGAGGACGCCAGCCCGCCTTGCTGGAAGAGGGATACACAGTTTTGCCCTCGGCCCGGGGCGGGCCGGGGCTACCGGGCTTCGATCCGGGCCATCGCGCCTTTCGCGGCCATTTGGACGGCGCGGTTGCGGTTGGTGAGGCCGGGTTGGAGCAGGGGCAGATCATCACGCGTGCCGATCAGGCCCAGCGTGGCCATGGCCGTGCGGCGGAGACTGTCGTTGGTGTGGGTGGCGTAGCTGCGCACCAGGGGGAGTAAACGCACATCGTGGCGCTTGCCGATCATGCCCAGGATGCTGAGCTTGGTCGGGATGACGACCTCCGGGTCGGTGAGCTGGGCCTCGAGCTGCTGACTGAACGTCTCGTCCGGCTTGATCCGTCCGGCGCCCTCCTGCAGCCCGATGTTCACGATGGCAGTGCCGGCCAGACCGTCCTTACCCTGCGCATAGCGCGCGAGGAGGGACTTGATGGCCTCAGGATCGGAAGAGGACTTCATGCACTCAGAAAGGAACTGCAAACAGTAGTCGC
>CAIZKT010000232.1:0-4796 GCA_903933565.1 uncultured Victivallales bacterium
ACCCCTCGAGCCCTACACCGCCGGGCCGCACAACACTCCGCCGGCTGGCTTCACGGCGCTCTTCAACGGTAAGGACCTCGAGGGCTGGAAGGGGCTGGCCAAGGTCGAGAACCCCGAGCAGCGGGCAGCGCTTCCGGAGGCCGAGCGGAAGGCGCTCCAGGCCGAGGCCGACGCCGACATGCGCGCCAACTGGAAGATCGAAGACGGCACGCTCGTCTTCAGCGGCAAGGGCCGCAGCCTGTGCACCGCCAAGGACTACGCCGATTTCGAGATGTACGTCGACTGGAAGATCAAGGACAAGGGCGACAGCGGCATCTACCTGCGCGGTTCGCCGCAGGTACAGATCTGGGATCCGGCGCAGTGGCCCCAGGGTTCCGGCGGGCTCTACAACAACCAGAAGAACCCCAGCGACCCCAGCGAGTGCGCCGACAACCCCATCGGCCAGTGGAACCGCTTCTTCATCCGCATGGTCGGCGAGAAGGTGACCGTGGTCCTCAATGGCGTTACGGTGGTCGACAACGTGACCCTGGAAAACTACTGGAACCGCGCCCTCCCGATCTTCCCCAGCGGCCAGATCGAGCTGCAGAACCACGGCAACACGCTGTGGTTCCGCAACCTCTACCTCCGCGAACTGCCCGCCAGGTAGGTCGGGACTCGTCGAGCCCCGCTACGGCGGCAGCGCGCTGTCAGGGCGCTGGCCACCGCGGCCTCGCCCCCCGCGAAACCGGGGTGGCGCTTCACTTCAGCATGACTTGTCCGCCGGTCACGGGGATGGCCTGGCCGGTCTCGTACTCCTGTTCGACGCAGTAAAGAATGGCCCGCACGACATCCTCCGGCAGGCAGCCG
This sequence comes from uncultured Victivallales bacterium, assembly GCA_903933565.1. Classification (GTDB taxonomy): domain Bacteria; phylum Verrucomicrobiota; class Lentisphaeria; order Oligosphaerales; family JAFGRS01; genus CAILUI01. Next base: position 847 of record CAIZKT010000232.1, read on the forward strand.
CGGCCCATGGGCACCTTCGCCTCGTAGGACTGGCGCACCTCCTCGATGGTCTTGGCGCCAGGCACCTTGCCGGTGTTCAGATACTGCACAAAGAGACCCTTCTGCGGATCGCTCCACAGCGGCCCGTCAAAGAAGTTGCCGGGGCAGATGCTGTTGACCTTGATATGGTCTTCGATCAGCTCTTTGGCGAAGCTCTGGGTCAGACCGAGGGTGCCGAACTTGCTGCCAGCATAGGCGCCGTTCTTGTTGCTGCCCTCGAGACCACTCTTGGAGTTGATCTGCACGATGTCGGTCCAGGGGCCCCGCCCGTTGACGTACTGAGCCGCCATCACCGCGGCAGCGTGCTTGACGCAGAGGAAGTAGCCTGTGTAGTTGACCGTGGTGACAAAGTCCCACTCGGCCTTGGTCATCGTCTTCACCGAGCCCGCCTTCAGCACCCCGGCGTTGGCCACGAACAGATCGATGCCGCCACACTGGCGCACGATCTCGCGGACCATGGCGGCGACGCTGGCCTCGTCGGCGATGTTGACCGCCACGGCCAGCGCCCGGTGCGCCCCGCAGGCGGCATTGATGGCGGTCGCGGCCTGTTCGGCTCCCGCCAGGTTGAGGTCGGCCACCACGATGAGGCTGCCATGCGTCGCCAGCGCCTGCGCGATCCCCAGACCGAAGCCCTGCGCCCCGCCGGTAACCACGCAGACCCGGTTGTGCAGGCGGCCGGCGCCCCCACCGGTAGCGCTGATCTTACGCCGGTAGGATTCCACTTCCCAGTTCTCGATGAAGCCGTACTGGGCGGGGGTGAGGTAATTCGGCCCGCCGAAGGCCCCGGTCAGCTGCTGCACGCGGGCCGCGTCGCGCGCCGCGGTGAGGGCCGCCCGGGCATCTTTGAGGGTATCGCCGACGCCGAAGACCGCCTGGCCGCACTTGCTGACGATCTTGGGCGGGTAGCCGCGTTTGGCCTGGAAGGTATCCAGGTCGGCGGCATCACCGGTGCACTCCAGCGCGAAGCTCTTGGCGTAGACAATGTGGTCCGGGCTGAGCGGCCCGTGCGCCGGCTCGAAAGGCTCGCTGACCGCCACGATGGCACGCGCCGCGGCGCCGCCAAGCAAGGTGCGAACGCGCGGGGCACGGGCCATCATGAAGTCCACATCCAGAGCGCCGGTCACCAGGGCAGCAGGCACCCCCGCCTGGGCATAGGCGCTCCTGAGGGTGTCCATCATCTGCTCGTACAAAGCCTTGATCTCAGCCAAGGTATCGGCAGCCACAAACACACCATGGTTCTGCAGGAACAGCACCCGCGGCACCGCGCCGCGCTTGAGCTTGGCCTGTTTGAGCTGCGCCTGCACCACCAGCGACAGCGTCGCCCCGGGATTGCAGTAGTCGAGCCAGAGGGCCTCGGGGAACAGCCGGGCGCAGACCTTCTTGCCGTCGACCGCGCAGGTCATGCCATTGACCATGGGCGGATGCAGATGCACCACGAAGGCGTAGTCGATGACGTCATGCACGGGGGCCTCCACCGAAGCCCGCCCGGCGCCGAGCGGCCGCACCGCCGCCTCCATCAATGTCTTGACCGCGGTCTCCTTCTGCCAGAGGTCTTCGGGAAGAGTCTCGGTGAAGATGCGCGACAGCGCCTGGCGGTCCATGCCGATGAACTGCTCAGGCTGAATCTCGGCCAACGCCACCCCGCTGGGCTTGATGTAGAGCGCCGTCGCCGTCTTGAAGGAGGTGTTGCCACCCCCAAGAAACACGAAATCAAGATCCGCGCCGTACTGGCGCGACACGGCCGCCAAATCGCTCAACTGCTGCATCGTGGTCTCTTTTCGGCTGTCGGTTGGGTGAAGGTGGCTCGCTGCCTGCCGCGCCTCAACGCAGGGGCGGAACCGGGTCGGAGAAGGTAGCGGATCAGGGCCGGAAATCAACCCGGTGGCGCCAGCGCCGTTGCATCCGCGAACGGGTGGCCCTATACTCTCGCGCAGACGGCGGCCGGGGCGTCGGCCAGGTAAGCCAATGTCGGCCCGTTACGGAGGCGAATCTATGAGCGAAATCCAGTTCAGTGACAACTTCACGGACCATTCCGTCCACTCCGGCCCCAACGCCGGATTCCAGTTCGACTTCCACTGCGAGCGCTGCCGCGATGCCTGGCGCTCGGAGTTTGTGGCCTACCGCAGCGGCCAGGTCTCGAGCTGGATGGGAAAGGCGGCAGGGATGCTGGGCGGCGTGCTGGGCCACGCGAGCGAGGCGGCGGGGGGCCTCGCCGAAGCGGGTTACGGCAAAGCCCACGACCGGGCCTTTGTGGCCGCCGTCGAACAGGCCAAGAAGCACTTCCACCGCTGCGCCCAGTGCATGCAGTACGTCTGCGACCGTTGCTGGGGCAAGGACAAGGGCTTGTGCTTTAACTGTGCGCCCGATGTGGAGGTCGCCATCGAGGCGGCCCGCGCCGAGGGCGAACGCCAGGCCGCGTCCGAGCGGGCTGCCGCCGAGGGCGCCAAACGAGCCGGAAAGCAGGACGTTCAGCGCGACCGGCAGCTCGTCTGCCCAAAGTGCAATGCGGAGACGCACGGCGCCAAGTTCTGCCCGGAGTGCGGCGAAAAGCTGGCGGTCGAATCGCAGTGCCCGAAGTGCTCGGCTAAGCTCTCGCCAGGGACGAAGTTCTGCCCGGAGTGCGGGGCAAAACTGAGTTGAGGCCGAGGCCAGGGGGCCAGGCACGGGCGAGAGGCGTCACTCTCGCCCTGAATGGGCCGGGGCCGATCCGAGAGCTGATTGCCGGCACAACTCTTCACTGGCCATCGGCAGGCCAGAAGGCGCGCACCGTGCGTTCCCACTCGTCGGCCATGAGCTGGTGGCCACGGTAGGTCGGATGCACGCTGTCCCAGATCCAGTAGTCTGTCGGCGCCTGCTTGGCAGCCTCGTCGAAGACGCGCTGGTAGCGCACCAGTGCCGCACCGTGCTGCGTGGCCAGCCGGGCCACGATCTCCTGCCGTTTCCGGATGCCTTCGTCGAGGCTCCCGGTCGGTTTCACGAAGGGCTCCCCCAGCACCAACTTGAGCCGCGGATTAGCCGCCTTCGCCGCGCGGATGAGCCGGTCATAGACCTGCTCGTACTGCTCGAGTCCGACGCCCCTGCCGTTGTCGTTGACGCCGATCAGGATGCTGAGCACGTCAGGCTTCAGATCAAGGGTATCCTGCTGCCAGCGCTTCTCCAGGTCGAGCACGGTGTTGCCGCTGACCCCCCGGTTGCTGAAGTCGAGCTGCGCCGCGGGGAAGGCGGCGCCGTGCCGCGCCGCGATAATGAAGACGTAGCCGTGGCCCAGGATGTGATTCGGATCCGCACTGCGCCCGCGATTGCCATCGGTGATCGAATCGCCCTGAAACAGAATACGGGCGTTGGGTGAGAACGCCGCGAGGGGCTCGAGGGCGTACAGTCCGACCAACGGCACCAGGAGCGGGGCGCTGAAGAGGATGTGCTTCATGGGCGAAAGGGTTCCTGTGGCGGATTGCCGGGCAAAAGCGGCCGCAATCCCAACTGCGCGTAGCTGAACTCGCGACTGAGCAGACCGGGCTGCCCGGCGGCAAGCCCGAGCGCCGGCACGGCCAGGCTGGTGAGGACATGGATGCAGGCAGGTCGCATGCGACGCTCTCCACGACGTCCCACCGGTTCACGCCCAGGCCGACGTCGTGCCCCACTGTACACCCACGACCGCGTCCGGAGGAGTCGCGGCACCCGCAGCACCGCTGCCCGCAGTTGCGGTCGCCGCGGCGGACGGCCACTACGCGACCCCGCCCCAGTCCAAGCCAAAGCGGTGTCAAGCCACCGCAGTCCAAAGCTTGGCCTGCTGGCCGGCGCGGTACTGAGACCCGGCGCGGTACTGAGACCCGGCGCAGGCGGGGCTCTTTGGACTGCCTGCGGCTTGACGCAGCTTTCCCCTTCCGCCGGCGCGGTACTGAGACCCGGCG
>CAIZKT010000233.1:0-17426 GCA_903933565.1 uncultured Victivallales bacterium
GGCTGAACCCTAGGACCTGAGTAGTCACCACCTACGGAGCTGACTTGCGCCCGGCGCGTGGATGTTGACAACGCGAGGGGAATGGCGCATGGTATGCCACCGGGCATTCGTGCAGGGGATGCGTGCCGAGACCGGCCGCCAAGCGTCTCTGTGAGCTTGCGAAACGGCGACTAGTTGTGCCCAGCCAGTATGCTTTGGTTCGAGAGGAGTCTACGACATGAAGACGAGGAATCTGCCGCCGCGCGTCCAGACGGTCGTTATGGCGGTTGTTGCGGCGGCCATGATCTGGGGTGTCGAGGCGTGGGCCATCCCCGCGACCCTCCAGTACCAAGGCTACCTTTCGGACGTCGGCGGGGCCCCGGTGACGGGCGTGCTGCGGGTCGTCTTCCGGCTCTACGAGGACGCCGATGCTGCCGTGGCGCCGACCGCCCTGTGGGAGGAGGTTCACGACAGCGTGACCGTTACCGCCGGCAAGTTCACTGCGATCCTCGGGGCGGCGAGCCCATTCGAGGCGGCCGGAGTGAGCTTTGATCGGGCCTTGTTCCTGGAGTTGGAGATCAGCCTGGAGAAACTGCAGCCGCGTCTCCCGCTGCATTCGGTTCCCTACGCGTTGAAGGCGACCGGGGTGGTGGCGGGGGGAATCACGGCTCCCATGTTGGCGGAGGGCGCGGTGCAGCCCGGGAAAGTGCATGTCTCCCTGGCAGGCCAGGGCCTGGCGGTCAGCCCGACGGGCGCGCTCCGGGTCGCCTCGGGCGGGATCACGGCCGACTTGCTCGCCGACGCCAGCGTTTCCGACCGGCAGGTGTCTCCCACGGCCGCCATTGCGCCCGCGAAAATCGCCGGAACCGCGGTGACGCTGGCTGACGGGCAGACGCTGACCAACAAGACCCTCGATGCCGATTCTAACCACCTCTTCAACCTCGACCTGAGCGAGTTCCGCCCCGGTGTCATTCTGGCCGATCTGGCGGCACCGGCAAAGAGTGAGGTCGGCACGGACGACCATCTGGCCAGCGCCGCCGCCATCATCCAGTTTGTTGGGGACTCGCTGGCCCGTCAGGACAGCCTGGGGGAGCTGGGGGATACCGCCCTGACCGACGTCACCGCAGGCGACATCCTGGTCGCCGATGGGGCTGGCCAGTGGGTAAACCAGACCCTCCGCGGCGACCTGGCCATGGATCCGTACGGCAACGCCACCATTCAGCCTGACGCGGTAAACCTGGGGACGGACACCACCGGTCTCTATGTCGCCACTCTGAGCGCTGGTCCGGGCCTGATTGGCGGCGGCTCTGCCGAAGGCCTGGCCGCAACTCTGGCTGTCAACGTGGATGGCGTGACTCTCCAGATCGCCGAGGATGTGCTGCAGGTGGGCCTCATCGGCAGCGGCAATATCGCTGCCGATGCCATCGGTATGGGGCACCTTCAGAACGGCGCCGTGAGCAATGCCAAATTGCAGAACGCCAGCCTGACCGTCAACCCTGGCGTCGGCCTGGCCGGTGGCGGCAGCGTGGCCTTGGGTGAGGCCGTGACCTTGAGCGTGGCCCCGGACGGCATCGGTGCGGCCCAGTTGGCCGCGGGCATCGATGCTTCCGGCAAGGGCTTCAATGCCGCCGCCGTGGACGGCGCTGGCCTCGACGACCAGGCTGACGCGGCCGCGAACGTGCTGTGGTCCTCACTGCGAACCAAAGACTATGTGGACGCCCTGGCGCTGGGGTTGGACTGGCAGGATGGCGTCGCGTCGATCGTGACTGCCGCGCCCACCGCACTGCCGCCGGGCACACGGGTCATCGCCCATCACGTCCCAGGCTGGACCGACAGCAGCATTTATCAGTATAATGGCACGGTGTGGCTCGAGGTTGTCCCCCACGAAGGCTGGGCCACGTGGGTGATGGACGAGGACCTGAACTACGTATTCAACGGCACAGAGTGGGTCTCCATCAGCTCCACCCAGAATCATGAGGCTCTCAACGGCTTGCTGGGGGGAGCCGAGAACAAGCACTACCACCTCGACGCATCGCTGTACGGTGCCCTGACCGGCCTGGCCAGCAACCGGCTGTTGGCAGCCGACGAGGTCGGCCTGCCGATCGAGACCAACCTGACCGCCTGGTTGCGCGGCAGCGCCGACCAGGTGACGGTCACCGCCGACGGCAACGGCGGCGCCGTGCTCTCTCTGCCGCAGGATCTGAGCCCGGCATCCAGACCGCAGTTTGCCGGCCTGGAATTGGCGCGCTTGAGCCTGGGCGGGGAGGTGGTCACCGCCATCGGCACCGACCCCACGCTGGCGGGGAATCGCACCGAAGCGTTGCCCACCGAACACGTCGTGAAGACCTATGTCGACCAGGCGCTGGCGGCCAAGGAGACCCCGCTGGCGGAGTTGACGGACGTCGCCCTGGCCGGCCTGACGCCCGGCGACCTGCTGCAGTTTGACGGCAGTGCGTGGGTGAATATTGACCGGGTGCCGGGTGCGAGCATCGAGCTCAAGGCCGGCGGCGGCATCACGCATGGTTCAGGGTTGATGCTTGATCTGGCGGACGACGGCACCCTGGAGATCGCGGCGGACGGCCTGCGCGTGGGCGTTATCGGCGGCGGCAACCTGGCCGCCGACGCGGTTGCCTTGGGCTCCAAGACCACGGGCGACTACGTGGCCAGGATTACGGCTGGCAACGGGCTCAGCGGCGACGGCGTGGGCGAGGGCAGCGCGCCGACGCTGGCGGTCAATGTTGATGGCACGACCCTGGTGATCACCGGCGATGTGCTCCGCGTGGGGAGCATCGGCGGCAACCAGTTGCAGGACGGTTCGCTCGGCAATAGCAAACTGGCCAACCCCGGCCTGACCGTCGCGGCTGGCGTCGGCCTGACCGGTGGCGGCCTGGCCGCCCTGGGCGGCTCCACGACTCTGAGCGTAGCCAACGGCGGCATTGGCGCTGGCCAACTGGCGGCAAACATCGATGTCGCTGCCAAGGGCTTCCGGGCGGCCACGGCAGCGGACGCGGACCGGGCGGCGCTCGCCGACACGGTCGTCGCCGCGGGCTTGGCGGAAGGCGCTGGGCTGGACGACGGCGCTGGTGCGGCCGGCAACGTGCTGTGGTCCTCGCAGCGAATCAAGGAGTACGTCGACGGGCTGGTCATGGGGTTGGACTGGCAGAACAGCGTCGTGTCGTTCGTCAGCGTCGTGCCGTCGGCACCGACGCCGGGCCTGCGGGTGATCGCCGCCGCCGATTTCGGTACCTGGGCCGCGGGCAACCTCTACGAGTTCAACGGGGCGGCCTGGGTCGGAACGGTCTCCAACGAGGGCTTTGCGCTGTGGGTCGAGGGCGAGGACCGCAACTACGTCTACACCGGCACGGCGTGGGTGCCTATGAGTTCGACGACGAACCACGAAACCCTCAACGGCTTGCTGGGGGGAGCCGAGAACGACCATTTCCACCTTGGCGGTCGGCTTCACGACGCTCTGACGAACCTGACCGGCAACCGGCTGGTGGCGGCCGACGAGGCCGGCTTGCCGGCCGAGACGAACCTGACCGCCTGGTTGCGCGGGAGCGCCGACCAGGTGACGGTCACCGCCGACGGCGCTGGCGGCGCCGTACTCTCCCTGCCGCAGGACCTGGCCACGGCATCCAGGCCCCATTTCGACGGCCTCGAGTTGGGCAGCGGCGGACTGACCCTGGGCCACCTTGAGGTCAACGCCATCAGCAACGACGTGGACCTGGCGGGCGACCGCGCTGCGGCCCTGCCGACCGAACACGCCGTGAAGACCTATGTCGACCAGGCGCTGGCCGACAAGGAGACCTTGCTGGCGGAGCTGACGGACGTCGCCCTGGTCGGCCTGACGCCCGGCGACCTGCTGCAGTTTGACGGTGCGGCGTGGGCGAATATCGCCAAGGTGCCGGGCGAGAACATCGAGATGAAGGATGGCGCGGACGCGGCCGGCAACGTGCTGTGGTCCTCGCAGCGGATCAAGGAATACGTCGACGGGCAGACACTGGGTCCGGACTGGCAGAACAGCGTCGTGGCGTTCGTCACCACCGTACCACCGACGTCGGCGCCGGGCCTGCGGGTGATCGCTGCCGCCGATTTCGGCAACTGGACCGGCGACGACATCTACGAGTTCAACGGCGTAACCTGGGTCGAGACGGTCCCCCGCGAAGGCTTTGCGGTATGGGTCGAGAGCGAGGACCGCAACTACACCTACACCGGCACGGCGTGGGTGCCGATGAGTTCGACCGCGAACCACGAATCCCTCAGCGGCTTGCTGGGGGCAACCGAGAACGACCACTACCACATTGGCGGTCGGCTGTATGACGCCCTGGCGAACCTGACCGGCAACCGGCTGTTGGCGGACGTCGACGGCCTGCCGCTCGAGACCGACCTGACCGCCTGGCTGCGCGGCAGCGCCGACCAGGTGACGGTCAGCGCCGATGGCCACGGCGGCGCCGTCCTCTCCCTGCCGCAGGACCTGGCTCCGGCATCCAGGCCCCAGTTCGACGGCCTCGAGTTGGGCAGCGGCGGACTGACCCTGGGCCACCTCGAGGTCAACGCCATCAGCAATGACGTGGACCTGGCGGGCGACCGCGCTGCGGCCCTGCCGACGGAGCACGCGGTGAAGACCTATGTCGACCAGGCGCTGGCGGCCAAGGAGGCCTCGCTGGCGGAGTTGACGGACGTCGCCCTGGTCGGCCTGGCGACTGGCGACCTGCTGCGCTTCGACGGTACGGCGTGGGTGAACATCGCCAAGGTGCCGGGCGAGAACATCGAACTGAAAGACGGCGGCGCCATCACCCACGGCTCAGGGTTGAAGGTCAATCTCGACGACGACGGCTCGCTGCTCATCACCGATAACGCCCTGAAGGTCGGCGTCATCGGCGCTGGCAACCTCGCTGCTGATGCGGTTGCCTTGGGCGCCAAGACCACGGGCGACTACGTGGCCAGGATTACGGCTGGCAACGGGCTCAGCGGCGACGGCACCGGCGAGGGCAGCTCGCCGACGCTGGCGGTCAATGTTGATGGCACGACCCTGGTGATTGCCAGCGATGTGCTCAGCGTGGGGAGCATCGGCGGCAACCAAGTGCAGAACGGTTCGCTCGGCAATGCCAAACTGGCCAACCCCGGCCTGACGGTCAGCGCCGGCACTGGCCTGACCGGTGGCGGCCTGGTCGCCCTGGGCGGCTCCACGACTCTGGGCGTAGCCACCGGCGGCATTGGCGCTGGCCAGCTGGCGGCGAATATCGATGTCGCTGCCAAGGGCTTCCGGGCGGCCACCGCGGCGAGCGCAGACTGGGCGGCGCTCGCCGACACGGTGGTCGCCGCGGGCCTGGCGGTAGGCGCTGGGCTGGACGACGGCGCCGAGGCGGCCGGCAACGTGCTTTGGTCTTCGCAGCGGATCAAGACGTACATCGATGCTCTGGTCAACGGCCTGGATTGGCAGCAGAGCGTCAAGTTCATCACCGTCGTCGTTCCGCCGGGACCGACCGAGCTGGGAACCCGCGTCATCGCCAAGGGCGTCGCGGGCTGGAATAACCACAGCATCTACGCCTACGATGGCGTTGCCTGGGTCGAGGCGGTGGCGCCCTCGAAAGGCTTTGCGGTGTGTGTGACCGACCCGATGCGCAACTATGTGTTCACCGGCAGCGAATGGGTGGACTTCGGCTCGACCGCGGACCATCAGGCTCTCACCGGCAAGCAGGGCGGCAACCCGACGCTCGGGGAGTACTACCACCTGGGCAAGCCGCTGCACGACGCGCTGACCGGATTGCCCATGAAGAGGCTGATCGGGACTGACTCCGCGGGCTTGCCGGCCGCGGCCGACCTGAGCGTGTGGGTCGACAAAGCCGCTACCGGCCTCATCGTGGCCCCCCGCGGCGATGGCGGGATCATCCTTGATCTCGACAAGATCGTTCCCCAGGGTGCCCCGACCAAGGGTAATATCCTGATGGGCTCCGGCACCGTCTGGGAAAGCGTTGGGCAGACGGCCATCACCGCCGTCGGCACCATCAGCGCCGGCAGGTGGGAGGGCAGCGCTATCGCCGGCGATCGCATCGAGCTCTACCCGGGCGGCGGCCTGGCCACGGGCTCCGGCCTGAAGATCAACCTCGACAGCGGCGACGAGTCGCTGGTTATCCGCTCCGGTTTCCTGACCGTCGGGCAGATCGGCACGGAGCAGGTGCGGGATGAGTCCCTCACCGGCGCGGACATCCTGAACGGTTCGCTCCTCGGGCAGGACCTGGCCGCTGGCACCATCGGCATCCTGAAACTGACGGGCATACCGGACGTTGGCCTGGCGGGCCAACCGGTCACGGCCGACGGCGTCGGCGGCTTCATGTTGGGCCGGCGGACGGCGATGTACCAGACGGACGCCGATCGTGTCATCCGCACGATCACCACTCCGCCGCCGGGTGCCCCGTCCGGAGTCACCCGGGACGGCGATGGGAATCTGTATGTCGCCGACAGCCTGGCCCACTGCATCCGGCTCTACTCCGCCACCGGCGAGTATCAGGGCTGGCTGGGTCAGGACGGGAGCTTGCTCACCGGTTTCCATTCCGTCGGCGATGGCACCGTCCCGCTGAAGAGTGCTGACACGAACCCTGATCCTGGCGCCTTCTCCAGCCCGGCGGATGTCGCGTTCGGGAACGTCGGTGGCTACATCACTGGCAGCCCCAAGGGTGGCACTACGTCCACCGGCTACCTGGTAGTGGCGGACACCGGCAACCACCGCATTCAGGTCATCAGCCTTGGCACTTTCTTCGCTGCCGCATTCGATAAAGCCAACACCACCGGGCTCGACCTGGACAGTCCCAGCGGGGTCGCGGTGGCGCCGGACGGCACGATCCTCATCGCTGACACCGGTCACCACCGCATCGTCCTCGCGCGGTACGTTTACGGGTTCCTCTCGGTGAATGGCTGGCTCGGTTTGAGCGGTGGGATCGCGGGATTCCATACTGGACCGGGCGTGTCCGAGTCGGACTCGGGGGATATGATGTTCGACTCCCCCAGGCGGCTGTGCCTCGGCACTGTCGGCGCCACCCCAATACCGGTATTGGCCGTGGCCGACGGCGGCAACTATCGCATCGCCATGATCGACGTCACCAGCTTCTCCAGCCCCGTTTGGCTGGGCTGGATCGGCGCTGGGGTGGACGACTCCACGGGCTGGCACGGCCCGGAATCAACGGCAGTGCCACATGCCGGCACCGGCCCCGGCGCCTTCAACTACCCGGTCGGCGTGGCTCTGGATCGAGGGCTCCTGGCCGTCAGCGACCAGGCGGAGAACCTTCTGGAGTTCTATACCTACGATTCGGGCGCTGCCCAGTGGCGGTTCGCCTCCAGCTTCGGCTCGACGGGCGCATTGCCGGGCCAGTTCAGCCAGCCGACCGGTCTCGCCCTCGACTTGGATGGCTCATTCTGGGTCTGCGACAAGGGTAACCAGCGCCTGCAGAAGCTCTATACCAGCTCCTACACCGTGGTGCCGCCGGAGGCCGGCAATGTGGTGATCGGCAGCGACCTGCCCGAGCCCTCGGCGGCTCTGCAGATCGACTCGACGGACGGCGGCTTGCTCGTCCCGCGCTTTGAGATGGACAAATTCGCGCAGATCAAGAACCCCACCGAAGGCCTGTTGGCGTACGGCTTCGGCTACGGCACGCCCAAGTCGGGAACCTCCGGCAAGGGCTTCTACTTCTGGAACGGGACCCTCTGGGAACGGATAGGCAGCCTCGGCTACGGTGAGGTCACGTCGTACAACCTCGCCTACGAAGCGGTCACCACCTTCCAGATCCAGAATGGCACGATCATCGGTGAAGACATGGCAGACAGCAGCATCCCCGACAGCAAGTTGCAGACTCTCACGACCGCCGGAAAGGTGGCCGGCACCGCGGTGCAACTCAAGGCGGGTGGCGGCCTCGGCGCCGACGCGGCGGGGCTGTTCGTCGGCGCGGCGCTGCCGAACGTGATCTACGTGGGCCAGGGGCAGTCCATCGTGGCAGCGCTGAACAGCATTGTCGGCGCGACCGAGACCAATCCCTATCTGATCAAGGTCGGCCCCGGCGTCTTCCCGGAGCGGCTGACGCTGAAATCGTATGTGGACATCGAGGGTTGCGGCATCGGCAAGACCATCATCACCGCTGACGGCGGTACCAACTTTGCCAGTCCGGGCAGCGATGCCACCGTCGTGGCCAGCAATGTGACCAACGCCGGGCTGCGTCATCTCACCATCCAGAGCGTCCGGAGTGACGGCAACGGCCAGCTCGTCGGCCTGTACTACAGCGGCATCCCCAGCCAGCGCGGGCTGCGTCTGCTGCACGTGCAGATCCTGCTCAGTAGCAGCGGTGGCAGCATCGACAGGAACGCCTGGGGCATCTACGCCTACACCGCCTGCAGCGGCCTCCAGCTTGAGCATACGCTCATCGAGATCAGTGTGACCACCGGCCTCTCCTACGGCGCCTGTGGTATCGGCCTGCGCGGCGTGGTCGAGATCAGCGACTGCACGCTGAAGATCAACAACGGCAGTGCCTGCGCGGTCGGGTTCTGGATTGACCCGAGCACCAAGGCGGTGACGGTGGAGCGGACCACCATCACCGCCTTCGCCAGCGGCGCGTCGTTTCCCGACGCGGCCCTGGGGGCTCTTGCCTTTAACCCCGGCCGGGTGACGCTGCGGCAGTGCAGCATTGACGTGGGCGATCTTTACTCGACCGCGGCCAAGGCCGAAGCCGGCGTGGAGCTCCGGATCGAGTCCTGCACGTTGGGGCATAGCCTCGCGGTGGCCTCCGACTTTACGGCCGTACGCCTGAATGCGGCGTCCTGCACGCTGTCGCACTCGCGGGTTAACAGCCCGGCGATGGCCGGGGTCACCACCATCGCCGGCAGCGGCTCGATCTCCAAGTTCCGCGCCATCGACTGCGAATTGCAGGGCGCCCGCAACACCAGCGGCTTCATCGCCTCCTACTTCCGCTGCCTCGAAGTGGATGCCACGGGAATGCCGATCCAGGAAGTGCATTCGGCCCTTACCACCACCTCCACGAAGGCGAGCCAGGCGCGCTAAGGACATCGAGCTATGAAACGCCATGGACGGATTCTCGGGTGCTGCGCCGGGGCGGTTCTCTGCCTGGCGCTGGCTGCCGTGGGGGCGGAGTCGGCCAGCGGCCGTTACCGCCTCGAGGGAACGCTCACCCCGGCCGGGGCTGGCCACGCCGTCGGGGTCGGCCTGACGCTTTACCAGATCGTGGCCCAGCCCGACCCCTTGGGTGAGTTCACGGGTACGGTGGGCACGCTCCAGCACGGCTGGCGCCTGCCCGCCAAGGTCGAACCGCTCTATCACTACGTCCTGGAAGCGGGCTGGAACCTGCAAGGCGCTCCCGGGGTGAGCGACCGGCCCGCCGGCGCTATCTTCACCGGTCCCGCTGGGGCACCCATCAAGATCGGCAACCTCCGCTATCCCACGCCCGCTGGCTCCTTCGTCGAGGCCGCCGACCGCGACCCGATCCTTGGGCTGCAGGCGTTCTGGGTGTTCAGCTACTGGGGCGGTGAAGGGCGGTCTTTCGCCACCCCGGAGGCCCACACCCCCGACGACGGCAGCGCCTGGCAGGACCTGCTGCAGCCCGGCTGGAACCTGTTCTCGCCGCCTTACACCGTCACGGTGCCGTCGCGGGGCGCCATCGTCGTGGTCTGGCGCTGGAATCCCGCCACGACGACCTACGAAATCGTCCCGCCAGGCACGGACCTGCGCCCGCTCGAGGGCTACTGGATTTTCAAGGTCTTGGTGGAATCCTGAACGAGGAGTCGGCATGAAATGGCGGGTGTCCCAACAACTCCGCGCGGGCTTGGCCGCGCTGGCCCTGTGGTTCCTGGCGGGTTCGGCGCTGGCCCACGCCGATGACAGTGCCCTGGCTCTGGGTAAGGCCAGCCTGGAGGCGGGCCGCTACGAAGAGGCCATGCTGCACCTGCAGACGGCCTTCCTGGACGACCCGGCCAACGTCGACGTGAGTTTCTTCCTGGGCCAGGCGGCCTTCGGGGCTGGCAACTACGAGGCGGCCTCGGCCGCCTTCGACCGCGTGCTGGTCATACGTCCTGACCTTGACCGCGCCCGGCTCGAACTGGCTCGGACCTACTGCAAACTGCAACTCTTCACGGTCGCCGAGGAGCTTTTCCGGGAGGTTGCGGCCCGGCCGGAGACGCCGGAGAATGTGCGCCGCAACATCGACGAGTACCTGAGCCAAATCCGCAGCGCTCGCAGCCCCCATCGATTCAGCGGCGCGCTGACCCTCACCCTCGCCCGCGACGACAATGCCAGGGTGAGTCCCCAGGACACGATCACCCTGCCCGACCTGCCCCCGCTCAGCGTGCCCATCGAGAGGGATTGGTTCAGCTCGCAGAGCCTGATTCTGGAGCATCGCTGGACGCCCCGTAGCGCCGGCCTGTCCTGGGTCTCCGAACTGCTGGGCTACGACGCGCTCTACCTGGACCAGGGCGACCTCGATGTCCAGTACCTCCGGCTGGATACCGGCCCGCGCTGGAAGCTTGGCCGGACCCTCATCGGGCTAGGCCTCAATGGCGCATACATGGACAAAGACTACAGCCGCTACCTGGGAACCTGGGGCGCCCGTGCCTTCGCTACCGTGGCCGCCGCCCGCAACCTGTCGCTGCGCCTGGAGCTCGGCGGCGAGGACCGCACCTACTGGCGGGACCCGGACGCGAGCGGGGTCAGCGGCATGGTCTCTCTCAGGCCGACCTGGACCCTGGGGCGCCATGCCCTCAGCGCCGAGACCGGCGCCGAGTTTCATGATGCCGACAAGGGCACCCAGGCCTACGACCGCGCCTTTGTCGGCCTGGGATACCAACTGTCTCTGCCCTGGCGCCTGAGTCTTCTGGCTTCTTACCGCTACGACAACTGGCTGTTTGATGAACCCGAATTCCTGGCGGGCTCCCGGCGCCGGGATAATATCCACGGCTTCGGGCTCGGCCTCCGGCGCTTGTTGGGGGCGCACGCGGCGGTCGAACTGCGCCATAAGCTTGAGACCTCGCACTCCAGCAGCGCTCTGTACACCTACGATCGGAACGTGACCTCTCTGAGTGTCATCTACGCATTCTAAACCTCCGGTCCAGGCCGGCGACAAGCGGGAGAAGCAGCATGAAGACACCCCTCACGGTCTCGGGTCCGCGCCCCTGGAGCGCGCTGCTCGTCGCCTGCGGCCTGCTGCTGGGATCATGGGTCCAGGCCGTCGCCCCGGAGCCGGCCGGGATGGTGGTCGCGGTCCGCGGTGAGGTGACGGTAACTCGAGCCGACGGCAAGGCTGCCCCTCTGGCGCTGAAGGATGCCGTTTTCCAGAGTGATACCCTGAAGACGGGCGACCGCGGTCGGGTGCAGGTGTGCTTCACGGATGAGACGATTCTGAGCCTGGGACGGAACACCCAGATCCAGATCACCGAGTGCGTCTTCAAACGCAGCGAGGGTCAGGGGGCGCTGAGCCTGAACGTCAACGAGGGCGTGTTCCGCATCGTGGGTGGCGCGATTATGAAGATCGCGCCGGAGAACTTCAAGACCACCACGCCGACTGCCACCATCGGCATTCGCGGCTCGTCTTTTGCGGCCGAGGTGAGCGCCGAGCTGACCACGGTGGTGCTGCTGGGGACGACGGGAGCGGGAATCACGATCGAGAACGATAACGGCTACCGTATCGTCTACATTCCCGGCACGGGTTTGAGTGTTCCCGTCGGCGAGGCCCCGGGCTCGGTGCGACCCATGGACAAAGAGGCGGTCGCCCTGCTGGGGCAGACCGCGGTCGGTGGCGCGGGGAGTTCGGACCCGAGCGCCAAGCCACCCGCACCCGCCGTGGAAAAGGGCTCCGGCGGCAAGTCCGGCGGAGCCTCCACCCCCGCCCCGGCCGAGGCACCGGTCCCCGAGGGCGAGCCCGGCGACCCGCATGCCATCATTCTCGGTTATCCGACTGACAGCGATACCCGGACGGTGCTCGATGAACCCACCGAACCCCCGGTAAAGCCGATGCCCACTGTACTCCCCCTGGGCCAGGCGATAGGCCTGGACCTGACCACCGGCTGGGTCCTGCGCTCGCTCACCCCGAACGAGGTCTCCGTCACCGTCGCGATCAGCGGCACGCATCTGGACGCCGTGACGGGCGGCGGGATGACCCTCCATGCCGAGGCCAGCGGCACCAGCGCCGCCACGTTCTCCACAAAATCCCCCGAAGAGGCCCCCGAAGACCCCGGGCAGTCGCCAGCGATGCCCTTCACCTTCCAGGATGGCGTCATCGGCGGCAACTCCGCCATGGTCGTGACGAACAGTACCATTCAGCCGTCCGCCGACGCGGCTGACCTCAGCGACTGGGGCTGGTGGGAAATGGACCTCAACGACCCCAACCACTCCGGGCCGGCCCACCACGCCGTGGGCCTCTGGCAGGCCACCAGCCTGGCCCGCACCGCGGCCGAGTACGTCCGCGATTCCCTCCTCGGCGGCGATTTTACCGGCACGTATAGCGGCAGTGCCCACTGTCTGCGTAACGGCGCCGACCGCTTCGACGGGACCTCACGCTTCAGCCTCGATTTCAGCGACAAGACCTTCACCGGGGACTTTAACTTCAGCGCCGGCGGCGGCCCCACCATGGACCTGACCGGCGACATCAACGAGAATGGCATTCAGGGCCACGTGAGAACCATCTCGGGCGAGGGGCCGGTACAGTCTTCGGCGCTGCAGGGGACCTTCTACGGCTCCGACTCCGTCTCCGATCCCCACACCGTGCAGGGCGCTTTTGACGCCCGCTCACCGGTCAACCACTACCTCGGCATCTTCAACGCCGGCGGCACGGCCAGGTCGGCTCGGCGCTGATCAGAACTCGGCGCTGCCCGGCGTCCGCGGGAAGGGGATGACGTCGCGGATGTTGTGCATGCCGCTGCAGAACTGCACCATCCGCTCGAAGCCCAGTCCGAAACCCGCATGGGGCACGGAACCAAAGCGCCGCAGGTCGAGATACCAGCCGTAATTCGCCAGTGGCAACCCCATCTCCACGATGCGCCCGCTGAGCACCTCGAGACGTTCCTCGCGCTGGCTCCCGCCGATGATCTCGCCGACTTCCGGGAGCAGCACATCCATGGCCGCCACCGTCCGCCCATCGTCGTTCTGCCGCATGTAGAAGGCCTTGATCTGCTTCGGATAGTTCATCACGATCACGGGCCCTTTGAACACCACCTCGGTCAGGTAGCGCTCATGCTCACTCTGCAGGTCGATGCCCCAGGACACCGGGAACTCGAAGGTAACGCCAGCCTTCTCCAGGCACTCCACCGCCGCGCTGTAGGTGATGCGGGTAAACGAGCTCGCCGCCAGCTTCTGCAAGCGCTCCACCTGCCCTTTGGCCACGCGCTGGTCAAAGAAAGCCAGGTCCGGCCCGCAGTGCTCCAGGACGTAACTGAAGAGGTAACGCAGATAGTCTTCGGCGAGGTCCGCGTCATCGGTCAGGTCGGCAAAGGCCATCTCCGGCTCGATCATCCAGAACTCCGCCAGGTGGCGGCGCGTGTTTGAGTTCTCGGCCCGGAAGGTCGGGCCGAAGGTGTAGATGTTACCGAGAGCGCAGGCGTGCGTCTCCCCCTCGAGCTGACCGCTGACCGTCAGGCTGGCCCGCCGCCCGAAAAAGTCCTGCGCGTAGTCCACGGCACCGGTTTGCGGCGTCCGCGGCAGAGCCTCCAGGTTTAAGGTGGTCACCTGGAACATCTCCCCTGCCCCCTCGCAGTCGCTCGCCGTGATGATCGGCGTATGCACGTAGAGGAAGTCGCGCTCCTGGAAGAAACGATGGGTGGCAAAGGCTAAGGCATTGCGCAGGCGCATGACCGCCCCGAAGGTATTGGTGCGCGGTCGCAGGTGCGCCACCTCGCGCAGGACCTCGAAGGAGATGCGCTGCTTGCCCAGGGGGTACTCCGTGGGCTCGCAGAAGCCTAGCACCCGCACCTGCGCCGCCTTCAGTTCGACCGCCTGGCCGGCGCCCTGTGACGCCACCAACTGGCCCGTGACCGCTACGGCCGCGCCGGGATGCAGCCGCACGACCTCGCTGCCGTAGTTCGCCAGCGACTGGTCCGCCACCACCTGCAGGTTGTCGAAGGCGGAGCCGTCGTTGAGTTCGAGGAAGGAGAAGCCACCCTTTGAGTCCCGGCGGGTGCGAATCCAGCCCGCCACCGTCACCTCGGCCGAGCTGGGGGGAGACTGCAGAACCCGTCGTATCAACATGCGTTTCATGGCTGCTTCAAGGCCTCCCGTACTGGCTGCTCAGAGCAGCGCCATCCCGGCCTGTCGGCAGGCCACAACCATGTCTGCCGGCCAGATGCCAGCCTGAATTTCGCCGATGTGCGCCTTTTGCAGGTACAGCATGCACAGACGCGACTGGCCGATACCACCGCCAATGGACAAGGGCATCTCGCCCGCCAGCAAGCGGTGGTGCCAGTACAGCGACGTGCGCTGTTCCATGCCCCGGATACGTAGCTGCCGCAGCAGTGCCTGTGGGTCAACCCGGATGCCCATGGAAGACAGTTCAAAGGACACATCCAGGACCGGATTGTAGACCACGATGTCGCCGTTGAGGCCGCAGCGGCCCGGCGCGCTGGTCGTGGTCCAGTCATCGTAATCGGGCGCCCGGCCGTCGTGGATGGTGCCGTCGGGAAGCTCGCCACCAATCCCGATCACAAAGATCGCTCCATGCCGCCGACAGGCCTCGGTCTCGCGCTCCCGCGGCGTCAGCCTGGGGTAGCGCTCCAGCAACTCCTCGGTATGCACGAAGGTGATTTCCTCGGGCAGAAACGGCGTCAGGCAACCGTACTCGTGGCAGACGTACTTTTGGGTGCGCCGAATGACATCGTACAGCCGCCGCACGATGCGTTTGAGGAACTCGACCTGGCGTTCGTCCGGCGTGATGACGCGCTCCCAGTCCCACTGGTCCACGTACACCGAATGCAGGTTGTCGAGGTCCTCGTCCGGCCGCAGCGCATTCATGTCCGTGTAGAGGCCGGTCCCGGGTTCGAAACCCAGGTCCGCCAGGGTCATGCGCTTCCACTTGGCCAGGGATTGCACAATTTCTGCGGTCACGCCGGGGATGCCTTTGAGGGTGAACGAGACCGGCTTCTCGGTGCCATTCAGGTCGTCGTTGATGCCCGTCCCGGCCGCCACCACCAGCGGCGCGGTCACCCGCACCAGATCGAGTTCGTAGGCCAGATTGGTCTGGAAGAACTCCTTGATCTTGCGAATGGCCTTCTCGGTTTCGATGGGGGGCAGCAGCGCCGCGTAGCCCGCGGGGATCACAAGTCTACTGGCCATCCTCGGTCTTCCTCTCGCTGGGGGATTGTCCACTCAGCCCATCGGGGCATACCCACGGTACGGTCCGCACACACCGCCCGCTTCAGCCGACGCGACCGGGAGGCTCCAGCGCCTTCCCGAGACTGCCGGTAACGGCCTTAATGTAGCGCGCCAAACAGGCCGCACCGCCGGGGGTCAGGCGGTTCCGGGAAAGAGCCCCGCTGGATCTGGCAGGCGTCTGCCCTGGCCCCGCGTTCCTCCCTGGAGCCCGCGATGCCGGCCCGTTTCGGGCGGGTTCGCGGTATCCCCCGTCCCCTGGAGCCCGCGATGCCCAGCCCGTTTCGGGCGGGTTCGCGGTATCCCCCATCCCCTGGAGCCCGCGATGCCGGCCCGTTTCGGGCGGGCGCCCGCTAGAACGGGCCGATCCCGGTCCAATCCATAAGCAGAAACTCGCCGCGGCGCAGCGGGGAGGGATCGGCGTAGCGCTGGTAGTCGACAGTGCAGGAGCGTCCATCGAGGTTGTCCCAGATGGTATCGACATAGCGCCGCGCGTCGCGCATGACCCGCTCGGTCGTCGGCCCGCGCAAGACGACGTTGGCTTCGAGGTTGATGTTATCCAGGTTGCGCCAGGTGTAGTTGGCGCTGCCGGTGATGAGCGTTGTCTGGCCGTCGCCGTAGCGCACCAGCAGCATCTTCGCGTGGCACTGCTCGCCATGGGTGTTGTACCAGCGCAGCGGGATGCCGGCGTCATGCAGGCCACGGCCCACCTGGCGGTTGGGGATGCCGTTCTTCTGGTATCCGAAGGCATCCTTGTTCGGGTCGAGGACAAGGCGGAGCCGGGCGCCGCGGCGCTGGGCGGCGGTCAGCGCCCTGATGACGTAGCGGTCGGCCAGGTAGAACATCACCAGGTCCACCTCGTCGCCAAGCCTGGCCCGATTCAACGCCTCCAGCACGGCCTCTTTGATGGACCGTTCGGTGACAATCTGCGCCGTGACGGTAGGGGCGCAGGCGGACACCGACTGAGTCGGCACCAGCAGGTCGACCTGGACCCCTGAGAAGGCGGCCGCAGCCAGCTCGCAGCCCAGCAACTCAAGCACGGCCGGCCCCCCGAAACGCACGGCGACATTACTGTGGGCACTGCTGCCGTCGTTGACATTCGCGGAAGTGACCACCGCGGTCAGCACCCCCCCCGGATCTGCGACGATCACCTTGCGGTGGTTGGCCTTGAAATTCAGCAAGCTCAGATAGGTGCGCAGAGAGACGCGGCCGGGACCGAAAGGGTTCGGCAAGAGGCCGCCGGGAGAATTGCCGAAGGGGCGCACCAGGAGACGCCACAGCAATGCGTAAAGACCACTGCCGTCACGCAGTTCGTCCAGGTTCGTCTCCACCACAATGATGCCCGCGGCGCGTAACTGCTCCAGGTGGGCGGCACGAACGCCGCCGTAGGCCGTGTTGATAGGATCGGTGATGAGCAGGATCAGGCACTCGGGACGACGCTGCTTCTTGGCCAGCAACGCCTCGGTGAACTCGCGCGTCAGCGCCCGGCCAGGGGTGGTGCTGATGCCGGTCCACTCGTTGTAGAGGAACATATCGGCCACGATGAAACTCTGCGCCTCCTCGACCAGCTTCAGAACGTCCGCAAAGATACTCTGGTCGGACTGGCGCACGCCGGTGGCATCCACAAAGGTCATGTCGCCCAGGAAGCGCGCGTCGCAGGCCGGTTGGATGCTGCCCTGTACGTAGACCCCAGGCGGCAGCCCCCCCGGACAGAGCGTGTTGCACCCCGCCAACAGCGCCGCCAGCAACGCGACCGCGACGCCGCCAGCACAGCGCCTGGCCAGGCGCCCTGCCGAGCCACCCGCCCCCGCCGTCCGCCCTTGAATACCGTCGAGAATGGACGTCTCCAACACCCGTCTTGCCCTTCTGCGGCGATCCGGCCGTGCCGCTGGTAGGCCTGCACCATACTGCCACCTCTGCCACCGCGGCAAACCCTTCCCCCCAGAACGGGCGCAAGTCAGCTCCGTAGGGGTTTGCTGGTATGAGAACCGCAGAATGCCGAATGACCAAAGACCCATGACGAATGGCAGAATCCCCTGCCGGGGCAGCGGAGTTCTCTGGCGGTCAGGTCCGGCACCAACCGGGGATCCTGCTTGTA
>CAIZKT010000234.1:0-8840 GCA_903933565.1 uncultured Victivallales bacterium
GACGGGCCGCGTCCGCGGCCCTCTGCCGCACGCAGTCCATATCGCGCCTCGGCCATGTGCGCGTGGCAAGGTTCGCCGGCGGCGACCGCGACACCGCTTTGGCTTGGCGACTTTGCCATGCGTGACGGCGTGTGTTCTCGCGCCACCCGATACGGCAGACAGGCCACGGGTTGTTGCGCCGCCCAGCCCCGTTTCTTAAAAAAGCCCTGGCAGGCCGGCTTTTGCGGGACTGACTTGAAACCCCCGGACCGGTGACTAGTGTGCCGTCCGTCGCGGCGCTGCCCTGGCAGAGCGCGGCCCGAGGATGCAGGACTGCAGGCGGTGCCGGCGGACGAGTGGGTGATAGGTTCGCAGCGCGCGCTGGCCACCGTGGCAGACGGGGAAGAGCACACTGACATGCGCACGAGGTCCTCCACAGCACTCACCGTTGCGGTGGTGTGGCTGGTCATGGCGGCAGGCTGGACGGCAGCCACCGCAGCGTTCACCGTGCGCTTCGGCGCGTCAGGCGGGCTCGATATCCCCCTGGACGGGTCGGCCGAGACGGTCTTGCAGCTTGGCCAGTGTGCCGATGCCCTGCCGGGCGATGACAGCCATGATGTCCTCGCGCCGCCGCCGCCCCCTGGCGGCAGCGGGCCGTGGCTCTGCATTGCGGCCATGGAGCCGCAGATCGGCCAGTACTGGCATGACTTCCGGCCCCCAGCGTCAAGCCAGGCCTGGGAGCTTAACCTGATGGGGATGAACCCCGGGGGCTCGGTGACGCTCCGTTGGCGGCTGGAGGACGGCGGCACCCTGGGCGACCAGCCTCTGAGACTGATCGATCGTCAGAGCCGGCTGGTTCTGGTGCCCGATATGACCACCACGACCCAACTCACCTGCGACGCTGCGGAGCGCGTCCTGCTGGTGGCCTACGGGGACACCAACCTGCCGCCGCTGGTCGGCTACGACGAGGTTTTCATGCTGGAGTCCGAGGGCAGCGTCAGCATCCCGTTCGATGCGGTGCTGGCCAATGACTACGACCCGGACGGCGGCTCGCTCGAGGTCGTGCGCGTCGGGTCTCCGGCTCTGTCTGCCAGCGACACCCCTGAGTCTGGCTCGACCGACTACGGGACCACCACGCTCGACCCCGTGGCCAGACGCATCACCTACGCGCTGCCTACCGTGCTCCCGCCCGACTGGACCGGCAGGGTCGCCTTCGAGTACGCGGTTCAGGACCAGGGCCCGCCCAGCCCCGCCGAGAGCACGGCGGTGATCCTGCTTAGCGTGGCTCGCCACGTCACCCAGGTCCCGGACCAGAAGCGGGTCGAGGTGCAGGTGGGACAGTCCTTCGAACTCGCCTACACGATCCGTCACACGGACGCCATTCAGTCGCTCCTCGTCGAGTACACGCTGCCACTGCTTGGCAGCGGCGCCGCGCTCGGTTTCTGGCGGTTCCTGGGTGGCTATTCCGACGACGCGGGCAGCGCCCCGGTGATCGACCCCGGCTATGGTTCCGACGGCCTCCCGGAGACCGGGGATGACACCGGCGTGGTGCGCTTTGACTTCGGCACAAACGTTCCGCCCAGCGGCACGCGGTTGGTCTTCGGCGTGCTATGTCCCGTGGGCGCCGCCGCCGAGACCCCGATCCGGGCGCTGGCACGCTACCGCTTGGACGGAGCAAAGACGGCGGACTACTGCCAGACGCTGGACGAGGTGTCGGTCGCAACCCGCTACACTCCGGAGTTCGTCGCGGGTTCGGGCGGGACGGTCACAGTGGAAGCGAGCGACAGCGCCACAACGGCTACGGCCCGGCCTGAGTTTGGATACCACTTTACCCAGTGGACCCGGGAGGGTGTGCGGTACAGTACCGTGAACCCGCTGACCCTCACCGACCTCACCTCCGCCCTGACCCTGACCGCCGGTTTCGAGGTCTCGGTCCCGGTGCCTCCGAGCGGCGACTTCCACGCCTTGGTGAGTGCGACGGAGGGGACGAGGGGACGAGGGCTGTGGAACCTGACCGGCCTCTACTCCACGACCGCGAAGAGCACCCCGCTTACTCTGAATCTGGTTCACGACCCCAGCGGCAGGCTCACCGGCCTGGCCACCTACACCGTGGCCAAGAACACCGCCGTCAACATGCCGATCAGGGGCAGCGTCAAGGGCAACCGCGGCAGCATCATCATGAAAGGTTCTCTGAATGGGGCTGACTCCACCAAGGCAGTGACCGTGGCACTGACGTTGAATCTGACGGTGGACACGGCCCAGCACAAGCTTAGGGGACGGCTCAACGGCAGGGTCAGGAGCAACGGCACGAGCACCCTGGTAGACGATCCGGTGGTCTTCGACCTGCCACCCGAGAAGATGAATGGATCTTGGACGCTGTCATTCGACCTTGACCCGTCAGGCCGAACCGTCGCGGGCACGGCGGAGTTGAGGCTCTCCAACCAGGTGAAGCACCGTTTCGTCGTTCGAGGCAGGACCGGCGCCAACCACACCGCCGTGCTGACTCTGGCCGGCGACCCGGCCGACCCGGCCGCGAAGGCCCTCGCCATCAGGACCACCATCATCCCACTGGAAGGCGGCTGGGCCACCCTGAAGAGCTTCTCGGGAAGAGGGTATGGGCAGGTGCTGGGGTGGTGAACGCCGAACCTCGGACGTCCAACCGCGAAGTGGGGAAGCCGAGGGGACAACGCCCATCTCGCGGTACGCTTTGAGATACCAATTCGCTAACCGGGATTATTCACGAGAGCAGGGGATAGGGTTTGTAGTCCCGCGTTCACGTGGTCCCGAGGTCGCTCCGCAACTCTTTCCGCCTGAAGGCGGTACTACGAACGCCTGGGCACCCGTGCGGGCGTTCATGAATAACCCAGGCCAAGGTTGTCGGCAACGCCGCGATATGGAGATCAAGGCAGCAAACCCAGTCTACCCCAACGGGGTTGGGTTATGGAGCCAAGACGCAACCCCGTTGGGGTAGGAGGCCATGGCCACATGTGACCCAGGGTGGCGGCACCCTGGCCGCAACCCTGGGCTCTGAGCTACAGCCCCGTTGGGGCAGGGACATGCACCTGAGTTGTAACCTGAGTAGTCACTGCGCGAGATCATCCTGAACGCAATCTGGCCTCAGCGCCCGGGTGTGGCGGCTTCGACCTCGAGTTGGGCGAGGACGAAGCTCTTGGCGGCGAGGGTGGGCTCGGCAGCGCCAGCCTCGGCCAGGGGGATGGCCTGGCGGGTGAGGGCGTTGGTCAGGCGTAGCTTCTGACCGGCGAGGCCGAGTTCGGCCAGGTTCAGGCGGACGACGGGAGTCTTGGCCTCGGCGCCGAAGTTGGCGATGAGCAGCAGCGCGGACTTCCCGGCATGGCTGTAGAGGCTGACCCTGACCGCGGGGTCGGCGCATTCGACGACGGGCTTGCCCTCCTGGAAGTACGGAATCCAGGTCGCGTTTGCGGTGTCGAACTGCTGGTACACATCGCGGATAGCTTTCTCTTTGCGGCCGAAGTCCTTGCGTCCCACGATTCCCGATCCCCAGATGGAGCTGCCGTGGAGCAGCGAGGCCATGGTGTGCAGGGGCGAGTACTCGTGCTCGCTGCTGCCCAGAGGCGCGATGAACAGCCCCCAGGGCTTGCTGGCGAAGCGGATGCGACCGGTGAGCAGGTTCTCGTAGTCTTCGTGCTCGCCGGTGTAGACCACGTCTGAGAAGGAGAGGATGGGCGCCAGGGTGGTGAAGGAGCAGTGGTTGACGACGAGGTGCGCCGGGTTGCGGCTCTTTACGACCCGGTAGAGGCGCTTGAGGACGTCGCGGGTGCCGTAGAACGGCCAGGTGGGATGCAGGCTGCCGGTGGCGTCGCGGTAACCGCAGCCGTGGGCTTCGTTCTGGCAGGGACTGAGTGAGGTGAGGCCGTCGGAGTAGTAGCCGTCGTAGCCGAGCTCATCGAGACACCAGGCGGTGCCGGACACCAGGTAGTCGGCGTAACTGCGCGAGTTGCGGCAGCAGTTGAGGAAGTAGTGTCCGGGGGGTGTGCCGGGGAGCAGCCAGGGTGTGGTGGAGACGGGCCGGAGTCCCCATTCGTCGCCGAAGGGCTCGATCAGCCCCGAGGTCGAGGATACGGCCGGGTACAGGGCGTAGGGGATGAGCTTGATGCCATGCTGGTGGAAGTCGGCGATCTTCTCTTTCAGGCCGGGCGTCAGGCGGGCGTTGTCGTGCAGTACCGGCTGGCCGTAGAAGCGCCGCATCTCATCCTGCCAAACCCAGTCGGAAACCACGGGAATGCGCCACTCCTGCAGGACGTCGAGGCCCGCTCGCGGCGGCGCCATCTCCAGGGTGAGCCCGTTGCCGAAGCGGGCGGCGACGAAGGCGCTGCCGATGGTTGGCACGCCGCCGGCGGTCGTGCGGGCGTCCTGCCCGTCGGGCTGGAAGGTGTCGTCGAGGGGATCGAGCAGGACCGTCGCGGCGTCGGCCGTGAGCGGGCCGGTGGGCACGGGCGCCGTGTCGCCGGCATAGCGGGCTGCGCGCGAGAGGCGCACCTCGTCAAGGATGATGCCGGTGTAGCCACCCCAGTCGTCGTGGCTGCCGAAGCGCAGGCGGGCGTTCTCTTTGCCAAGCTGCTCGACGAAGCCCTTGGCCGCGCTGGCGTCCCCCCGGCCGGCGAGGCGGCCGTCGACGTAGAGCGCCAGGCCGTCGGGGTTCCAGACGAGGGCCACAGGCACGAAGCGGTCCAGGGGAAGCAGGCTCTGCGCCTGCAACAGGGTGCCGCTGGCCTTGCCGTACAGACTCAGCACGATGCGGTCGGGTTGATCCGGGGTGATCACGAAGCAACCCACCCCGGCGGTCTGCGTCCCGATGCGGAAGAGGGTCGTGTTCAAGCTGGGTTTGGGGTGGGTACGCCGGACCTGGAATTCGAGGGTGCCCGCGGGCTGGGGCAGGGTCAGCGCCGGGTAGGTCAGGTACTCGGCGAAGGAAACCTGGTCCGGCGCGCTCCAGGACGGCAGGGCAAAGGGATCGTTGTGCGGGATCGGTCGGATGGGAGTGGCCATCAGGCCAAAGGAGAAGGACACCGGCGCGGTGATCAGCACCGGCTTGCCGATCATCTGCAGGCGCAGGTCGGAGCCTGCCGCCGTTGGGGTGATGGCCAGCGCCTCCGCATTGCCCGGCGTCCAGTGCTGGTCGCTCTCCGCGAACCAGGCCAGGCCCAGGTCGTCATTGCCTACCCACAGATAGGGCATGAAGGGCGAGCGATAGGGCCCGGCCAGGACCTGCGCCGTGGCGCCCGGCCCGTTGGAGGTCAACAACAGCCGCGCCAGCGCCGGGCTCAGCGGCAGGGAGAGCGCCAGTTCGTCGAGCCGCACGGGCCGGCTCGGGGTCAAGGTCAGGTCGCAGCGTAGGAAGCCATCGAACTCGACCGTCGTCTTCAGGTCAACGGTGAGGGCCTCGCCACAGGCTTGGTGGGCGCTGCGGGTGACGGTGTCGGGGAAGGTGTCGCTGGTGGTGGCAGGGAGTCGGGCCAGGTCGACCGCGGCGGCGGTTGCGGCGCTCGTGAGCAGCAGCCGCGGCGCGGCGCGCAGCATCTCCAGGCCCTGGTTGCGGATCTGGCTTGGGAAGCCGTCCGCGCCGAACACATAGTCGCGGCCCCATACCGACAGGGTTCCGGCGGCGTTGCGGACGGGTTCGAAAGGCGGCGGCACGGAGTGATCGATTCCGAGGCTGTTGTTCCACCAGGCCGGTTTGGCGAAGAGCTCCACGGGCGCCTTGCCGGAGGCGAGGGCGGCCCCGGCGGTTGAGAGGGCTTCGGCGCTGACCTCATACTTCCCCGGGGCCAGGTCGGCATTCGGGAAACGGAGCTCGCCCAGGCCTCCCTTGAGCGTGCTCAATTCCACCGGCGCGCCGACGAGCCCAACGGGACCCGTCAGGCGCACGACCACCTTGCCGACCGGGTCGGTGAGGCCGCGGGCGTCGACGCGGGCCAGGAGATAGCCGGCGTGCGGGTAGTTCGACACCGCGAGATCGAAGGCGCGTGCGGTCTGGAAAGGCAGGCACTGGTAGAAGGTGCAGAGGCCATTCTCGTCCGTGCCAGTGAGGGTCAGACGATAGTCGCCGGAGATCAGCGTGGGGAGGGCGAAGTCGATGTCCTTGGTGTCGCGCAGATTCATGCGGTTCTCATACACGGCCAAGCCGGTCGGTCCGGCCAGGTGGGCGATGACGTGCAGGGCGGGCTGAAAGTCGCCGATCAGGCGGAAGGAGACCCGCGGGCGGCCCTCGGCAAAGCCCGTCAAACGTTCCTGGCGCAGGGTGCGTTCCTTGCCGCTGAACAGCAGCTCGCCGAAGACGGCAGGGCGGCAGTAGTTGCCGCTGGCGTAGGCCCAGGTGACCGCCTGGCTGAAGCCGGCCGAGCTGTCGAGGCAGACGTTGGCGCGCCACAGCGTACCGGCGGCGGGAGCTTTGGATTCGGCCAGGGCGGCGAAGGGGATGAACAGCTCCGCGGTCCAGCCGTTGGGCTGTCGGCTGGTGGCGCCCTGCCATTCCGGGTTATAGCCGCCGATGTCGGCCCGGTAGGGCGCGGTCCCGGCCCCGCGGGCATCCAGGCGGGTGCCATTGGCGCTGAGCATGAACTGATAATACGGCGCCTCGGCCTGGCCCGGTGGCTGGAGGAACACCTCCACCGTGTCCTCGCTGTAGATCGCTGCGTCGTGCTCCTTCAGCATGGCGCGGGGGGCGCGGCCGTCGGGGTAGGTCACCTGCAGGCCGAGGTACAGGCCCTCGGCGGTCGCCGCGCCGAGCAGCACGGGCTGTACGGCGCCCAGCTCCTGGCGTTCGAGCTTGACGAAGCCGCTGACCTGGGCGGCCTGTTGCCAGAATGGCTCGTTCAGCGCGCCGTCCACCACCGGCCCCAGGCCGAGCTGCGGCAGGCAGAGGCGCGGGCGCGGCGCGAGGTTCTCCGGGCTCGGTCCGAACACGGTCAAGTCGTCGAGGCTGAACTCGCTGTCCACATCGCTCCAGCCGAGGTGGCTACCGATGAGGGTTGTCAGCTTGGCGACGTCGGCGGGCACCGCGCCGAACAGGCCGGTCACCGCCGCGCTGGCTTGCAGGGTGCCATCCCAGCGCAATTCGAGGCGCGCGCCCCAGCTCAGACTCAGGCGATGCCACTCGTCTGGCCGCCACTCGGGCTTGAAGGAGACCAGGTGTACGACGTTGTTGGCCGCGTTGAACACGCCGGCTGACACGGCGCCCTCGCCCTGGCTGTAGAGGCAGACCTTGGTATGGGCGCGGGACATGTCCCAGAGGGTCACAAACAACTGGTTGCGCAGCACCGTGCGGGTCTTCTCGTTGCGTTGGCGCGGGTCGAAGTTCAGCTTCACCCAGAAGGCCAGCTCGCCGCCGTCCGGGTCGACGGCCACAGTGCCGGGCGCATAGCGCACCTGTGACGGCCCGCTCAGGCGGAGCGCTTTGCCCTCCTTGCCCGCGGCGAGGTCGGCAGGGCCGGCGAGGGTGCCCCCTGGCGGGGCGCTGCCGCTGCCGGGGAGGGGCTCCGGCACCGTCCGCCGGACCGGGCCCTCCAGCGCCAGCGTCTCGAAGGTCTCGTGGAACAATGTCACCGGAGCCGCGCTGGCCGCCGTCGCCAGCAGAAGCAGGGCCAGGGCCCAATCACGGCGAGGGAATGGTGTCTTCATCACTGCGTATTCTCCTGGCTTGCGGCCATTCTGTCTGCGCTGCGTTCAACCGCAAGTGCCTCAGCCTGGAAATGCCGGGGAAAGGTAAGGCTGTGGGCGGCGTCAGGCAAGCCCTGAAGATAGCGCCTGGTCGAAGGCCCAGGCCACGGCGCTCCCGTAGGCGTCGACGCTGTCGCTGCGGCGGATGCGGGCGTGTACCTGGCGAGGCTCGGCAAAGGACAGGGCCAGGTAGGCCCATTGCTCCTTCATCTTGTCCAGCCGGTGCCGAGGACCGCTCAGCCACTGGCCATAGCCGTCGAAGAGCAGATCATGGAACTCGCGCAGGCGCCGGCGGCGGGTCTCCGGCGGGGGCAGGGGAGTGCCCTGCAGCAGCCCCGGCAGGAACGGACAGGCCAGGGCGCCGCGGCCGATCATCCAGGCCGCGACCCCGGGGAGTTGCTGGCGCAGGCTGAAGAATCCGTCCGGGCTGGTGATGTCGCCATTGTAGACGAAGGGGTGACGGCATTCCGCGAGGGCCTGTCCGGCGCGGGCCAGATCCACGCTGCCACCATACATCTGGGTGGCGGTGCGCGGGTGCAGGATCACCTCGGTCAGCGGATAGCGGTTGAGGATCTCCAGCACCGCCAGGAACTCGTCCGGATCGCGGTAGCCCAGGCGCAGTTTCACCGAGAGGCGGACGGGCGTCTTCTCCAGCACCTGCGCCAGGATGGTGTCGAGGCGTTCCGGGTGGGGCAACAGACCGGCGCCACGGCCGCGTTTTGCCACCATCGGGTAGGGACAGCCCAGGTTCCAGTTCACCTCAGTGTGGCCCCCCTCGTGCAGTTCGCGCAGGGCCGCGGCAAAGGTCGGCGCCTGGTGTGTGAGGACCTGCGGGATCGTGCGCAGGGAGCGGTTGTGCTCCGGGGCCACTTGCCGCAGTTCCCCGGGGCGCAAGGACTGCCCCTGGCGCAGTTGGATGAACGGCGCCACCGCCCGCTCGAACCCGCCGAAACAGCGCGCCCAGGCCTCACGGTACACCGCGTCGGTGCTGCCGCGGATCGGGGCCAGGATCAGAATGGGACTTACGGCCATGTGGAAATGTAGCCGGCCAATCCCGGCGCGCTGGCGGCCCAGCGCGCAGGTCCAGCGCGTTGCCCTGGAGAGGCGCCTGGCCTCAGGCGCGGCGGTGGAGCCCACCGCATGTCCAGCGGGCAATTTGGAGA
>CAIZKT010000235.1:0-17604 GCA_903933565.1 uncultured Victivallales bacterium
AGGGGCGCCATAGGTCGAGGAAGAGTTGCTCCGAACCGCGCAGGTGCTGCATTCGTTCGAAGGGGTTCGGCATCGGCGCCCACATGGGGATCATAAACCGGAGGGCCTTGACGACCCGTTCGCGTGAGGTCATGGGCCAGCGACCTCCGTGTAGGTGCCATGATCCTGCCAGGCCCGGATCATGGCCCGGTAGTTGGCCAGCGGTACATCCGCCTGAACCGCATTCGACGCTCCCAGGACTAAGCCGCCATCGTTCTTGCAGGTGGTGAGCAGATGCGCAGTTGCCGCGTAAATCTCGTCCGGGGTTCCCAGCAGCAGCAGGCCGCAGTCGATATTCCCGCACAGGCACAGGCGATCCCCGACGATATCCTTGGTGCGGCGCATGTCCATGCCGGCCACCGGATCGATGGCCTGAATGGCGTCCAGCCGGGTCGCTGCGATACGGTCCATGTAGCGGGCCAACTGGCCGTCGGTGTGCAGGATGCAGCGCAGGCCCAGCGCGTGGATGGCGTCAGCCCAGCGGTCGAGATAAGGGTAGACCCAGCGCTCCATCTGCGTCGGACTGAAGAAGGGCCCGGAGTTGTCGGCGATGTCGGAGGCCGACATGATCACGTCGGCGCCAGCGTCGCGAAAGCGCCGGGCCGTTTCCAAGCCGCCGGACAAGGTGCTTTCGGCCTGACGGTCGATGCTCTCCGGGTCTTCGAACAGGCGGACGCAGAACTCCTCGCTGTAATCTGCTCCAAGAATGCCGCCGGCGTTGGCTACGAGCGCCAGGTCGCGAGGGGCCAGCCGACGCAGGATCTCAAGCTGGGCGAAGCGTGTATCGCCGGGCATCACGTAGTAGGCCAACTGGCCCGGCGCGGCATGCCAGTAGGCGTTGGGGGTGGTCAAGGCGGCATACTGTAGGTCGGCACAGGTCGCGAGCAGGATCTCGGCGTTGGCGTGCAGGGCTCGTTCCCGTTCCGGCGGCGTCAGCGCCTCAAACTCACGCCCCAGCACGACATGCCGACCTGACGCCGCGTCCCAAGCCTGGAATTCGATCTCCCAGATGGGCACCGCACCCAGCGGTCGCTGGCAGTCCAAGGCGGCCAGGAAGTCATCGCGTTTGCTCATTGAATATCCTCAGCGCTTGACCCGCCCGGAAGCGAAAATGGCAGGGCCATAGGTGGACTGTCAGCGTTTCGGGGTGACCTCGAGATGGACGCGCGTGGTCAAGGAACCTCTGGCACCGGCATGGCGGAAGCCGATGGTGGCCAAGTCGCGGCAGCCGAGACGGCGCGCGGGGACCACGGTCACGGTGGCGCCGTCCGGCGGCACAATGAACACCCGTCCGCGCTTGCCGGTGATGACGACCTGACCCTTCTCCTGCGTAACGGGCAACGGCGTATGCCAGAGAAACTCCACCCCCGCACCGTTAATGCGTTCGTACTCGTCCGCGATGGATATCTCTCCGGGCGTCGGCGAGGTGAAGCGGCGGCTCCAGATTCTGTAGTGTTCAGGCCAGAGCACTCCGGGGCTGAACTCAGCAGCAAACGCGGTGGCATCGCCTTTGGCGTCCGGGACC
The DNA here is from genome assembly GCA_903933565.1 of uncultured Victivallales bacterium. Lineage (GTDB taxonomy): Bacteria > Verrucomicrobiota > Lentisphaeria > Oligosphaerales > JAFGRS01 > CAILUI01. Next base: position 1,565 of record CAIZKT010000235.1, read on the forward strand.
ACGGCCACCGGAGCGGGGTTTTGCGCTGCCGAGCGCGCCGCACCGGTGGCCACGACCGGCACCAGCAGGTTGTGGTTCTGCGCGTGTTTCATGGTGTTCGCCGCGGCCTCGGCGTAGGTCAGGCCGCCGGGGTCGGCGGCGAACGTGTCGCCGGCGAACTCGAGGACAAAACTGCCGCGGTCCTCGTGGTTGTGTCCGGCCTGTGCCGGGCCGCCGCAGACCACCAGCTTGACCCACTCGCCGTCGAGTTTCCGCGTCGACGCGGCGAAACCGCTGGCGGGCAAGCGCACAAACGGCTCGTAGCTGTCGGGATTCACACCGGTAAGGTCCGGGGCGGGTAAGGCCCAGAGCGCCAGCCGGTCGTGCGGGTCCCTCCACTGAGCGGCGAGCAGTCGCGCCGCGGCGCCGCCGGGACGAATCTTGGCCAGCACTGCCAGCACCGAGGGGGTCACGCCAGCCCAGGGACCACCCTGTGCATCGCTGCTGAGAATGAGGGACTTCGGCTGCTCGGTGCTGCGGAAGACCTCCAGGTAGTCGTCGGTCCACGTCAGCAACGGCGGCAGCAGATCGCGCAGCGGCTTGCCGCGTGCATGGCCGTAGATGGCCAGGGCCGGCAGTGCGTTGTCCAAGGTGTAGGCCATGTAGCCTGTGCCTTCGGGGAAGCCGCCGTCGGCGGCGAAGATCCGGCCCAGGCTCTCGTTCAGCTCGGCAAAGGCAAGATCGGTGTACGGCGGGACATGGCCCCAGGCGGCCTGCTTCTCCAGCAGAGAGTAGACCGCCAGGCGCCCCATGGAGAAGACCGCCAATTGGTTGCAGCCGAAAATGTACGGGTGGCGCCAGGTCACGAAGTTGAGGTTGCCCAGCCCGTCCTCTGCCAGTCGGCGCACGATGAGGTCGCGGCCGGCTGGGGTCAGCCAGGCCCCGGCCAGGTCCGCGGCCACGGCCACCTCGTAGCAGACCCAGGCCTGGGCAAAGGAGCGCTGTTCCCAGGCACTGTCGGGGAAGGCGGTGATGAAGTCCACGTCCCAGTGGGGGATGAGGGCACGCTGGACAGCCGCCTTGGCCACCTCGCGCAGCGACGGTAGGTCGGCGACCAGGGCGGCCCTCTGGGCGGCGTCGAGCAGACTGAGGCCCTTGCCATCCTGGGTTCTGAGTCCGCCGGGGCCCGGGTTCTCCTTGCGCCCAAAGAGGTTCTGATTGGCCCCACCTAGATGAGGCGCGATCGTCGCCTCGCTGCGCAGACCGAGCGGCTCCACGCCGGCCGCCAGGAGTGCGGCCTGTTCCTGCCGGAAGGACGCGGTGGGGCAGAGGAGGTTGTAGAGCGGCGCCGCATCAGCGGGGTCGGGTTCCGAGCGGAGGAATGCGTCCAGCGGCTGGGCCGAGAAGAGCCGCCACTGTTCCACCTCCAGAGCCGCCCGTTCCGGGTCGCGCAGGCCCAGCCACAGCAGGTTGCCGGTCACGGGCCCGGCAGCCGCGGCGCCGAGCGCGATCTCGACGCTCTGGACTTGCCTCGCCTGCGGCAGCGGCAGGGCGTGCTGGTCGGTGTGCGAAACGCTACAGACAAAGGCCTGTTCGAAGCGGCCGGTGTCGGTCACGGCGCGCAGGGCGATCGTGGTACCCTTGGGGAATCCCGAGCTCAGGACCAGCTGCGAGTAGGGCCCCATGGCCACACCGGCCCCGGCGTAGGTTCGCCTCAGGGTCGGCCCCTGGCCGGACGCGGCCGCGGTCCAGTCGACGGTTATCATGCACCAGTATTGTCGGCAGTCGGCCTGCACGCCGTCCTTCCCCTGGGACCACTTCTGCCAGGCCGCGAGCGTGGGGTCCCAGAACGGCTCGATGACCGCATCGCCGCCGCTCACCGGCGTCACCCGGGCGTCCAGTGCCGGCCGCGCCGTGGCGCTCGTCTCGTCCCCGTGCGTCGACTCGCATGCTACCATGGTGGTCAGCACTACGGCGGCGGTGCCTTTGATCATGGTCAGGGTGTGCATCTCAAACTCCCTCGCCGGTCACCTGTTGCAGCGCGGCCAGGTCCCGCCTCATGGTCTGAGCTGGATCGTGCCGCGGCCGTTGGCCAAGTGCGTTTCGTCGATGTGCAGCGTTGTCGTTTCGCCCGTCGTCTCTACCGTGAGCGGACCGGCGGCAACGGCCGGGTGGACTCGACGACGAGGGCGCTCTCCAGGGCGATTCAGACGCCGCGCCCAGGCCGTCGTCCTCAGAAGCAGCACGCACGGACTAGGCCTGTCCCGGCGGCGGCACCGGGCAGGGCGGGCGCGCCGCGACGGGGAGCGGGTCGCCCATGGCCTCCATCATCTCGAGCAGGCGCTGCCAAAGCTGGCGGGCGACCGCATCGATCTCGCTGGCGACATAGCGAGGCCGCGGATCGGGCGGGGCCCAACGGTCCTTGCCCCAGAGCGGCGTGCCGCCCTCCAGCGCCTGCGGCTGCCACAGTTCGCGGCGCCACGGCGCCAACAGGTCCGTCACCTCATCGGCGTCGCGCTCGAGGTCGAACAACTGGAAGCGGCGAGCGTCGGCGTACCAGATCAGCTTCCAGCGCTCGGTGCGCACGGCGCGCTGCACGTGGACCAGCGCTCCGCCCTTGGTCCGCGGCACGCAGAACTCGCAGAGGACGGCAGCGCGGACGCGCTCGGACTGGCCGCGGAGCACGGGCGCCAGGCTATGCCCACCGCTGGCCGAGGCGGGGCGCGGCACTCCTGCCAGTTCGCACAAGGTCGGAAACAGGTCCATGTGATGACTCAGGGCGCGGGAGCGACCCCCGGCAGGCACCCCCGGACCGCACAGAATCAGCGGGCTGGCGATGCTGTGGTCGTACAGGTTTTCCTTGCCGAGCAGGCCGTGGCTGCCTACGGCCAGGCCCTGGTCGCCGGTGAACACGATCACGGTGTTGTCCAGTTGCCCAGCCGCCCGCAGCCGGCCGAGCAGCAGCCCGATGCTGTGGTCCAGGTGGCTGATGCTGCCGTAGTAGCGGCAGCGGTAACGGCGCATGGCCTCATGTGTCCGCGGCCAGTTCTCCAGCAGCTCGTCCCGGATCGTCATGACCCCATTGTCGAAGGGATGCTCGGGCAGGTGATTCGGGAAGAGCGGCATCCGGCCGGCCTCGTACATCGTGTCAAACGGCGGCAGGCTGTCGTGCGGATCGTGTGGCGCGGTGTAGGCGAGGTAGCAGAACCAGGGCTTGTCCGTCGGCGCCGCCGCGATCTCCGCGCTGGCCGCGCTGGTGAACAGCTCGGTGCTGTGCCCCTCCACCGTGGCCTCGCCCTCCTTAAAACGCATCCAGTGGCCATGCTGCCGATAGTCGTTGAGGTTGTCAGAGGGGAAGACCTGGCGAGTGCGGGCGTAGCCCTTGTCGCGGGGATGCCCGTCGTTGTGCCACTTACCGACGTGGATGGTGTGGAAGCCGGCATCCTGGAAGGCCCGCGGCAGCAGCGTCAACTCGGGGTTGATCGGCATGCCGAACCAGGGCACCCGGTTGCGGAACGAGTCGCAGCCGGTGAGGATTTCGGCGCGCGCCGGCGTGCAGATGGGCGTGGTGCAAAAGTGGCGCTCAAAGGCGAAGCCACGCTGCACCAGCCCGTCCAGGGTCGGCGTGTGAATATGCGGGTTGCCCAGCGCCCCAATCGTGTCGTAGCGCTGGTCGTCGCTGACGATCAGCAGCACATTCGGGCGGCCGGATGGGGGGGTATTCGCTGGTCCCACTGCCTGTTCTCCCTTGGTCTGGACGGGCGGCCCGGAAAGGGCTCTTCAGAAGTCACTCACGGCTCACGCTCTCCACGTTACCCCTACTTATCTGGCGCGTCCAGCTTCATGGCGGCCTGGGCTACGTTCCAGCGGTAGTAGTTCAGGGTACTCGAGTCCCAGTTGTTGGCCGGGTCCAGCAGCGTTTCCTTGACCGCGTCGCGGACCTCCTGCAGCACCGCCCTGCCCTCGAGGGCCGCCGCCGCGCCGCCGCGGCCGGCTTTTTCCGCCGCCGCCAGACGCTCCTCCAGGAGTTGGATGTAGCGGTAATCATCCACGCCCTCGCGCTGCATCAGCATGCCGATGGAGGGCAGCACCTCCCACTCCGGGGTGTAGGAGCAGTCGCAGGAGACCCGAGCGCCGGTGGGCAACGCGGTGTAGGGGTCGGACACGTCGCCGTCGTAGGTGAACGACCACTGCGCCCGCAGCCCCGCCCCGACGCGCCACGGATAGAAGCCATAGGTGAACCGGCTCGAGCCGATATTGTAGAGCCCGAGCGTGCTGCCGCTTCCACGGATCTCGGCCAGCGTCTCGTCGGTGATGGGGAAGCCACTGTTCGGAACCGTGATATCCAGCAGTGACATGTACTCACGCGCATCGGCAACTCCGAGCGTCGAGATGCAGGTCTGAAAGCCGCCCGGCACCTGCGCTTTGACCTGGTTCAGCGCCTTGAGTAACTCGCGGCCATAGCGGGCGCCTTTGGCGCCGTGGTTGCCCAGTTCGTCATGCACGTAGAAGACCAGTTCTGGGTACTTCGCCCCGCGGAGCTGGCCGTAGAGCCACTGCGTCGCCCGGGTCATCTCGGCCACCGCCTCGTCGCTGAAGGTAATCTGCTCCAGCTCCAGGGTCTTGATCGTGTTGTCATCCAGCCAGTGCGGACAGGTGTAGGGGTAGAACTGCGGCCCGGCCAGGTAGTAGCAGAAGACGCGGTCCCTGAAGTTGGGGAAGGTCTGGGCAAGCTCGAAGAAGTCCTTCCACGACTGCCAGGCGTCGGTGACTTCATACTCCCCATTCTTAAGCTTGACCGGCCCCCAGGGCAGGCTGTCGAAGAGCCCGGTGAAGCCCTGGTCGGCCAGGAACTGCATGCGCCTGCCAAGCACCTTCTTGGCCAGCTCCTGGTACCCCTCGGGCTTGGTCCAGCCAAAGGCGCGGAGGGTGGTGCTGCCCACATTCGAGGCGTACACCCCAGCGCGCAGTTTGCACAGCGGTAGTTGGAGAGGCAGCACGCGCACCTGCACCGGCAGCACCGCGCTAAGCCCGTCGGGACCCGACAGAGTCAGCTTGCCCTCGTACAGGCCGGGGGCGGCATCGGCAGGGGTGAACAGGTCGACCCAGAAGCCGCGGGTGATCCCTTCCTCCCAGCGCTTCGGCTGCCAGGGCACGAGCCAGAACGGCCGCACCTGGTAGCCGCCACCATCCACCGGGTACTCCGTGTACTTCAGGTAGCGGATGTCGAAGGCAGACGCCGCGATCCTGGCGCCATTCTCGCCTAGCAGGTCACTGGCTTGCAGCGCGATCTGGCCGCTCACCGCGCGCAGTGGCGTGACGGCGACCACGCCGGCTTCGCGCTCGCCCAGGGCGGCGCACAGGCGCAGCGGCCGACCGAGGTCGCGCGGCACCGGCCGCAGCCCCGGCCGTACCTGTGCCGCGTCATCACGGACGTAGAGCACGGCGCCGCCGGCCGTCAGCTCCGGCGGCAGGGCCGGCATGGGGTGTTCCGGCGCGTCTGGCAGGTAGGGAAACTGGGCGTTGAACGCGGCCTCCTGCGCCAAGCGGAAGTCCTTGAGCGCCTGCTCTCCCGCCGCACTACCCGCCCGGAAGACCACCAGCGCGTTGACCGGTACATCGTACTCCGCCACGCTGACCGTGAGCGTGCCGTCCGTAACCTCGACGTCCGCCTCGCCAAAGGGGATAAACCGCGCCACGTAGGTCTGGTACGGATTCAGGTCCGGGTGCCAGTCATGCCGGTAGCTGGCGAAGTAGCGGCCGCTCGGACCGTAGAACGCCGCGAGCGTACCGGCCTGCTCGTACAACACGGTCTGTCCGGCCATGACCTTGTACGCCTTGGTATGGCAGGGCGGACGGTTGGTGCCGTCGCGCGTGAACTCGCCGGTCAGCACCGCGACGTGGTACGTGCCGTTGGGCAGGTCGACCCGGAACGGCCCGAGCCCGAGGATGCCGTCGCGCGTGACGTCATCCAGAATCAGCGTGTCGCGGTATACCCGGCGGTTCAGGTCGAAGGGTTTGCGCACGGCCTTGGACGGCGCCAGGCCGAACCTCCGTTCGGCCGTGTACGCCGTGTCCGGTCGGACCGCGTACCAGCCAGGCGCCACGGGGCTCGCGGGACCGCCAAAGTCGAACTTCCAAACCCCATCCGCGGGCGGCGTGGGCGGGGTCTGGAGCGCCGCTGGGGTCGGCACTTCCTGCGCCTGGGCCCCGGCCGCGGCCCAGAGGATGAGCCCAGCCGCCAGCCGCCGCAGGCCCAGCGGGAAGACATGCCTGGGGGTCGTCGTGTAGCGTCTCACCGTGTCGCCCTCCGTGTACCCATCATTCAGCCCATCAACCCGTTCCCAGCGCTAGTTATTCTTCTCAAATGGTGATGCGGCCAGACGCAACGGCGCCGTCGCGGTGGCGATCGTCTGGGTCCCGTCCGAGGCGGTCAGGCGCAGCGCGTAGAGGCCCGGCTTCAGGCCGTCCAGAGGTAGGCGCGCCGACAGGGTCGCGCCCTGTGCCGGGCCCAACGCCTGCTCCGCCACCACCCGCGCTGCCGCATCGAGCAAGGCCGCATTCAGCGTCGTCGCCTGGCCGGATAGCGTACCCAGCCCAAGATGCCCCGCCACCGCCACCGGCGCATTGCCAGTGAAGCTGGCCTGGCTGCCCAGCCGCAGCAATAGCGGCTCCGGAATGTCGCCCGAGCGGCGCGCGGCGAACCGCGGCCGCCCCTGCTCGTCCAGGACACGCACCTCAGCGGTCCACGGCCCCTGCCTGGCGCTAACCTCGAAGCGCAGCGATGCCGTGCTTTCGCCGCCCGCCGCCAGCTCAAACGCCTCACGCTTCTCGAGGAGTCCCGCCCCACTCGTAAGGTTCAGGACCAGGGCGAACCTCGCCGCCCGTCCGCTCAGATCCTTCACCTTCACACTCAAGCGGTTGCTGCCCAGGCCGACCTGGCCAAGGTCGAGATCCGACACCCTCACGAGGGGCTTACCCAGCACCAGCGTGCCGAACTGCGCCGGATCCTGCCAGTCGCTGGTCGGCGAGAGGCAGGTGTACTCCTTGGTATCCCAGTCGGCGCTGGTGATATTGAAGCGCAGGGCATGCCCGGTCGGCGCCCCAGCCAGACCGATTGCCGCCAGGGGCAGTGCCATCTCCGCACTCCAGTAGTCCTCATGCACCGCGACCCGGCGCTGCAGCCCGGAGGCCCACGCTATATCCATCTCGTTGATCTGCTTCGTATCGGTTGGCTGCGCCCCGGCAGGGTCCAGGACGGTGACGTACCGGTGCGTGGCGTCGAACAGGTACCCCGCGCTATTGAGGATGATCTGGTAGTACTCGGTGCCGGTCCCGAAGGGGTCGAAGAACACCTCGATCTCGTCGTCCTCCCAGATTTTGCCGTCGTCGTTGCCTTGGGTGAAGACGCGCAGAGGCTGGCCGGGTTTGCGCTGCAGCCTGACGCCCAGGTACAGATTCTGCTCGTCGTAGCAGGCCCAGGCTTCGCGACGATGCCGCGCCAGGGTGCTGGCCAGGCCGAGCCGGAACGGCCCCAGGCGCGCCTGCTTATCCTGCCAGCAGGCCTCGGTGAGCTCGCCGTCCAACGTCGGCGGCGTGGCGACCTGCGGAATGTCCACGGTCACAACCCCGGTATTGACCGCCGCCGTCGCCGCCGCCGCAGCGGTTGAAAAGCGCACGTCCTCCAGGAGTTGGGCGCGGGCAGCGCAGGATAGCAGGGCCGCGGCCAGTAATTTGATCGCTCCAGGTCTGATCATGCGCTGCGCTCTCCTTGTGTCAAGGCGCAAACGGCCCCACGGCCCGCCGGAACGGGATCAGGACTTCATGCGTTCTCTCGCCCACCGTGCGACCGAGCGCCAAACGTAGCGCGTAACGGCCCGGCGGCAGGCTCGGCAACCGGACCTCGGTCAAAGACCTGGGCGCGGCCAACGTCAGGTCGCCCTCCGCCAGACTCCGCAGGCCAGCGGGCGGCGTGACATTCCAGCGCAAGCCGACCAGCGCCTGACGCCACACGGATTCGGCGACCTCAACCCGCACCGGCAGCCGATCATCCGGCTGGAACACGGTCGCGCCACAGAGAAGCTCCACCCGCAACGGCGGGTCGGCGAGCACCTCGAGCCGGACGTCGTCCACGAACACTCGCGGCGCCTGGGTCGTATCGGGGACATTCGGCAGCCAGAGGTTCACGTCGGCGCGCTGGGTGTCGGCCAGACGGAACTCGAACTCCTTGGCGCCATAGAGCCACTCGCCCCGTGAGCCGCCGATGGGCAAGGAGACGCCGCCGAACGGCCCTGGTGCCAGCGCGTTCCACTGCCGCATACCGAGTGTGCCTTGGTAGTATGGCGGGCCTTTAGCCAGCCAGAACCAAGCCGACAACCGCAACCGTCGCCCGTCGTAGGGCGCCAGCTGCTCGCGCTTCAGCACCTGTCGGATGCCGAGAAGCCGCTCCGGACCGATGGTGCTGTGGTCAAAACCGAGCGCCTGCCGGCCGGTGTGGACCACCTCGGAGGAGTAAACGATGGACGCGGCGGTCAAGCTGTCGCCACTGCCCGGGCGCGGCGGCCAGTCGGAAAAGTGCCAGCTCTTGTCGGACTGTTCAAAACCCGGATTGGCCAGCAACTGGACATTCTCGACGGCTGCCAAGTTCAGCGGCGGCAGAGCTGCCGCGGCCGGCGTTGCCACGTCCTGAGCTCTGAGACACGCCCCGACGGCCAGGCAGACGCCAACCAGCCCCCACAGCGCCCGGCAAAAGAGTTTCGTCAGCACCGGCAATCGCCCTCTTCGCATAGTGACCCGTAAGATAGGCCATCGCGGCCCGGATCCAACTCAGGTCCTGGGGTTCAGGGTTCAGCTCCCCTTCCCCCCGGTGGGTGAGCCGCCGGCCGAGTGGGGGAAGAGTCGGCCGGCCAGCCCGCAGCCCGCCATCAGGACCGCGCTGAGGGCGAAGAGCAGGTGGAAGTGCGTCAACTGCCACGGCCCAACCACGACGATCCCAAACCCCTTCAGCCAGCCCAGCATGCCGACGGCCAGCAGGGAGAGCGAGGCGCCGGCGGCCGCGATGCCGAGGTTGTAGACGACGAAGCAGGCTGGACGGCTGGCGGTCTTGGGAATGGCCTCGCAGAGCCCGTCGTAGGCCGCGACGCTGTAGGCGGCCTCGCCGAGGGCCATGCACAGATGCCCTATGAGCAGCGGCCATAGCCGACCTGGTGCCGACAGGGCGAAGCCGAGAAACCAGAGCACGTACAGCGGGGTCACCCACACGACCATCCGGCCGCCGCCGACCCGGTTCAGCAGCCTGCTGCAGACCGAGAGCGCCGCGAAACGAACCACGAAGGCACCCGCGGTAATCAGGCCCACTTGTGCCTTGCCCAGGCCGAACACGTCCAGATGCATCACCTGGTTATACGGCCCGCACAGGAAGAACGGCAGGTTGTAGACCACCACCGCGGCCAGGTACCGGCGGAAGACGGGAAAGCGCCACACCGCCAGCAGGTCCCGCGGTCGCACCCTGGCGGCAGCTGAGGTCGGCATGTGTGCCCGGCCGAGACAAGCAACCGCGGCGACGCCAGTGAGTCCGCCAACCGCAAACAGCAGCGCCAAGCCCACTGGATGCGCACTGCCCATCCGGTCCGCGATCCATCCCACCAGAGGCGCGCCCACCATGGCCACGACGGCAAGGACCTGGGAGCGCCTGCCGATGTAGCGGCCCCGGATCAGGCTAGGGATGGTGGAGGCCAGCCAGTCGTCGGTCACCGGCACGGTCAGGTGTCGCAGCGCGGCCGCCAGGAAGACGCCGCCAGCCAGCACGTAGAGGCGGCAGCTGGCCGGGGCGACCAGGGCCAGGATGATGGCCACGGTCAGCACCACCGGCTCGACCAGGCCGAGGGTCACCGCATAGCGCTTGCGGCTGGGCACCCGACTCACCAAGCCAAGGCTGAGCAGCTGAAAGACGCTGGCGACCTGGGTCATGGCGCCGAAGAAGCCCATGCTCTCTCGCGGTACCCCCAACGAAAGCACCAGCGCCACAAAGACAAAGCTGCCGCTACTGCATACCGTATCGAAGACGGCGCGCAGTCCGGCGCTCCAGTTGAACCAACGCAGAGCCGCCCGCGTGTGCTTCATTACCGTCCGCTACTCCCCTCGCGGCAGTCAGGACTCGGTTCTCAGCCAGCGAGGGACGCCCAGTCCCGGCATTTGCACACGTGATATCCCGTCAGCAGGTGCTGCAACCTGGCGAAGCGGCCCTCGGCCAGGCACTGGCGCAGATCATTCTCAATCCGCTCGCTGCCGGCAATGCAGTGCCCGGTCCGGCAGGCCGTAGCGAGCGCCTCCAGAGCGCGCTGCGTCTCCCGCCGAAACCCGTCGACAATCTCCGCGGGGACTTCCACCGCAAAGCCGGACAACTGCACGGTCGGGTCGGTGGTGAAAGAGCGCAACTCGTACGGCTGCAGGTCGACGGTCCAGTCTGCCGGCGCCTCGACCTGTGCCGCCGTCGCCAGTTCCAGCAGCGTCGCCGCCTGACTCAGGGAAACCCGGACCCTCACCGGATAGAAGCCGCGATTGACCAGGTAGACGTAGCGTCGGGGCTCGTGCTCGGGAACCAGGGTGCGCACCGCGACCGGATCGGTGACCGCGCCGACGGTCCCGAAGCTCTCCGCCGGCAGGCTCTGATAGGCTGCGGCAAAGCTGCGCAACTCGCGGGAATGCGCCTTGTCGAGAAACAGCCCCCCGCGGGTTATCCGGCAGGCGTCCAACTCCGCCACGGCCTGCGCATACGGCTCCAGAAAATGCTCCGCCGGCGGGAAGGCGTGGGTGATGCGCAACTGCGACTCGAACCAGAAGCCGTCCTGCGGGTACTCGGAGTTAATCCGAAAGATGCCCTCGGCGGGCTGAGCGCTCATCACGGCCAGCCCGGCCTGCTGCGGATCATCCGCGGCGCCGGGAAACCAGCGGTGTTTGCCCCAGGCCTCGTGCCAGGCGTTGAAGATGAAGACGCCGGGTCGCGGCAGACAACTCCAGGCGGCCAGGGTGTCCCGGTCAAGGTAATCGTGATCACGGAACATGAAGAACGACTCCAGCGGAGCGTTCTCGCGGTTGCCGTCTGAGCGGTCGCGTCCGCCCCCCTCGAACTGGAAATCGGCTTCGAGGTTGGGCTCGTTCTGGTACAAGGCCGGATCGAAGCCGGCTTCCCGGTAGAATTCGAGGGTGGACGGCCGGGCATACAGCTGGTTGCTCGCTCTGCCGTTGCCGATGATCTGCGGCAGATAGGGCTCCGACCAGAGCGTCAAGATCAGCCGCAGGTCGGGGCGAACCGCCACGAGCTCGTCGCGCAGGGCGCAGAGCAACTGGTGGATCTTGCGGCAGCGCCAGGCCACCCAGGCCGGCTTGCAGCGAAAGGTGAGATACTCGTAGCGCTTGGAGAAGCGCTGGGGATCCTTCGGCGCAACCGGGATCGCGATGCCCGTTTCCTGCTCAAAAAGCCGGGCGCTGTAGTCGTCGTAGCCGCTGTGAATCGAGCCGAACCAGACGATGGTGGGCGCCCAGAAGTTGAGGCTGAGGCCCTTGAACGCTTTGTACGGGCCGTAGGTCGAGGCGAGTTCCCGCACCACGGCCCGAACCGCCTGCTGCACGATGGGATGCAGAGGATTGAAGATCGGGCCGGCGTGATAGGGCTGCTGCGTCTTCTCGCCATAAGCGTAGGGAAAGTCCTTCATCACCTGAACCCCGAGTCCCTTGGCGGTGATCTCCGGGTAGTTGCGCACATTGTAGACCGGGGTCCAGTCCATGGTTCCTGCCTGGACCTGATCGCACCAGAGCAGGTTGTTGATCGTCTCGGCCCCGGCCTGAATCGCCGCGAGATCGGTATTCATCTGGCGCATCAGGCTGCCCAGGCGAAGCAGCGTCAGGGCCCCGACGAACCCCATCCCTTCTTCCTCAAAACGCCTCAGCAACGGCCCGATCCACTCTGGCGGGCGCGAGGTCCAGCGCACGTACTGCTTCCGGTCGGGCGCCACGACGACGTCGAACGCATCGGCCGGTTCGCCTGCCGAGGGGTATTGCGGGCCATGGTACCAGACCAGCGGATAGGTGAGCAGACGTTGCCCGGTGTGGCGGGCGTAGGTGATAACGCGCTCCACCCACTCGGCCTTTGACAGAGCCCCCTCACTGGCAGCCGTGCCGCAGGGATCTTCGTACTGAATGCCCAGCTCCCGCCGGGCGCCCCCGGAGAACGGCGCGGGGCCATCCAGCGCGGGCAGAGAATCCAGTTCGGAAATCTCAATGGAGGCCACCGCGGCCGGTTCGCCATAGCCCCAGGTCATGAACACGAGGGTGCAATCATGCCAGCGTGGCCAGAAGACCTGACGAATCTCACGCATCCGGCCCGAAAGCGGGTAGGCGAAGCCAGTGGTGACGCCGGTCGAGAGATCGTAGCAGGTGCCGTCCATCACGCACATGAAGCGGCGCTTGTCGTCCGGGTAGCGAATCACCGCCAGGTGCGGCTGGCCGAGGTGCTCGACGCGGAAGCGGTAGCCAAAACGCGACAGCGGCTTCCCCGCCGCCTCCCGGTAGCGCCCGGCAGCGCCCTCAACCACCTTGACATCCCCAGTGGAGAAATAGCGCTCAGAGGGATGCTCCTGCGTGCAGTCAATCTCCATCAAGACAGCTCCTGTCATGCCAGAATGTCGGAGACGGCAAGGCCTTTGTCCCCGAGCCGGGCGTTGGCTTCATTCAGCTTTTCCCGGCTGCTGACTACGCAGACAGCCGCCCGCGGCTCGTTGGCGTCCAGCACCCGCAGCAGGGTCTCCTTGACCGCCGCCGGGGTGGCACGCCGCGTGGCGGCATAGCGCTGTTCGCGGCGGTCGTCGCTGTCGCCGCGCAGATGACGCACCAGCGCCGTGCCTGTGGCCGCGGCAGGACGGATGGGCGCCTCTGCCTCCTTGGCGCTGCCGATAATGGCGCGGTCGATGTCGGTCTGGCTCCATTGTTGAGCCGCGATGTAGTCGCGGAGACGGTCAAAAACCGCCAGCGTCTCGATGATGTGGGGATCGGAATAGCTGAACAGGCTGAGCGTGCCGAGCGCGTCGTTGTGCATGGCGCCCGCCCCGTAGGCGTTGCCCTTGAAGCGAATCTCGGGCAGCAGAGAGTCGAATCCGGCCAGATAGACCCCGAGCCTGAACCAGGGCACGTCGGGATGCGCCAGATGCGGCGCTGGCATCGCCTTCACACAATGCGCCACCTTCATCGGCCCCGCCAGCCCTTCGCGCAGCGGCGTGAGGTAGGGCTGAAACGGCGGCAGGGCGTCGGGGCTGGGGCCGGCGCAGCGCCGTGAAGCCCAGTTTTCCAGCGTCCGCGTCAGGGAGCGGAATACCGCGTCGCTGCCGGTGAAGCTGACGGTCCACCGGGCCCGGGTGGCCACATAGTCCCGGATGCGTTCGACGTTCAGCATGATCTCATCGGCACGCTGGTCGAAGTTGCCGTTGAGGTCTTCGACGAAGCGCAGTGCCTCCGGACTGGCCAAGAGGTGGTCCATGGCGGCGGCGCGACTGAGGCCACGGGCGGCCTGCCGACGCGCGGTGCTGAAGCCGTCGTTCACGAGGGTTGTGCGGTACCAGGCGCGGGTTTGGATCATGACATCACGCAAGCGCTCACGGTCACGCGGGTCGACGGTGAAGATCACATCTCCCAGGAGTTCGAGCGCTTTTTCCGCCTGGCCGTCGAGGGTCTTGAGGCCGAAGCGGTAGCGGCGCAGAGTCTGGCCCGGCTCGGTGGCATGAGCCCAGGCATGGGTACTGGACCACAACCCGCCGGTGCAGGCGGCGCGCCGTTCGGCAATACGGGCAAAGTCCTGGCCGGCGGCCCCCATCTTGGCGACCACTTCACTGAAGCGCGGCAGCCAGCGGTACAGATCGATCGGCAACCCGGCCAGGTCCATGTCGAGGTCAAGGTAGTTGACCCCATTGGCGAAGACATCGTGGCGCAGCACGGTCACGCCGGCAACCTGCAAGACCTCGGTGGGAATGCGCCGCGGCCGGGCCGGCAAGTCACTGGTTTTGAGTTGCGGGAGCGTGGCCAGCGCCTCCGGCGAGTTGGGCACCCCCTGCGCCGCGGCCAGAGCGGTGGCAGTGCTCGCGATCTCCGCAATCTGTACGGCACTCAGGCGGGCGCGCTGCTCCGCCATCCGGGCGGCAAAGGCGGCATCGGCGCGCACTTGCGCCTGGGGGTCGGGACGCAGAACAACGCGGAGCCGGTGGGGGTTGCTCAATAGGCCCGTGCGAATCAGGCGATTGAAGACCTGGGGGTCGGCGACGTAGCGCGCCTGACAAGCATCGAGCTGCTCACGGGCGCGCAGGAAGGCCAAGGGGTCGCGCTCGAAGGGCCAGGCGGCGTTGGTCGCGTGGAGCACATGCAGCGGGAATAAAGTCTTCACTTCACTTCAAGCGTTTCATAGGCAAGTTGCTGGAAGGCCGCCTCAACCCGCCCAGCCGCGAACGGTTCGGCGGCGAGCCGCTCCAAGGTCTCGAGCACCACGCTTTCAAAGGCGTCGGCCCGCTCGGCTTCGCTGCCTTTGAGGCCCACGTGGAACTCCTCTTCGTACGCATGGTCCCAGGCGCCGGCATAAAACACGTCGGCGCCGAGCTTCGAGTCAATCAGTGCCTTCTTCAACGGCGCGGCCTCGTTGCCGAGCAGCAGGACGGCGAGCACGTTCCAGTCGCTGACCAGCGCCGGGTCAAGAGCGTCGCCGACCAGCCAGTTGAGCGTGAGAAAGCTGCGCCCGGCAGTGGCCTCGCCGACCCCAATCGGGTAGTCCTTCTCCAGCCGACGCGGTGCCTTCCAGCGCGGTTGGCGCGGGGTGGCGACCCGCACCTCGCGGCGCTCGAAGCCGTTCAGCACCGGTGCCAGAAAGCGCAGATGCTCCACCGTCGGGATGTCGCCGTAGAGGAAGAACAGGCCGTTGCTGGGATGGTACAGTTCGCGATGGAAGCGCCGGAACTGCTCGTAGGTCAGCTCGGGAATGTGCTCGGGGGCACCGCCAGAGTCCCGACCGAGTGGCGTATCGGGGTAGAGGCCGCACCCGGCCAGTTGCCACATCAGCCGCTCCGGCATGGACGAGGCACCCTTCATCTCGCTGTAGACGATCCCCGACAGCTTCAGCGGCGCTGCGAGATCGGCGTTGTCCTCCAGAGTGAAGTGGTGCCCCTCGCGCCGAAAGATGTCCTCCGTCAGCAACGGCTGGAAGACGGCATCCAGATAGACTTCCGCGAGGTTGAAGAAGTCCTTTCTCACATTGCTGGCAACCGGATAGACCGTATACGCCTGTGAGGTCATGGCGTTGATAAAGGTCGCCAAGCTCATCTTGATCATCTCGAAGAACGGCTCACGCACCGGGAAGCGCTTCGAGCCACCCAGCACCGCGTGCTCCAGAATGTGCGAGACGCCCGTGTCGTCGGGCGGCAGGGTCGGAAAGGTCACGGCGAAACAGTTCTCGGTGTCCGCCGGGGCAAAGAGGTGCAGTACTCTTGCCCCGGACTGGCAGTGGATGGCGCGGACCGCGGTCGCGCGCAGCTCCGGCAACGGCGTGACCTGCTCGATCTGGAACCCGTCAACCACCTGGCCAACGCATACCTCGTTCCGGGCGTCTGTTGGGCTCATGCTATCCCTCGCCTTTTTCCGACCGGTGCAATATGGGAGTCCGCCTGGAGCGCTGAAGGCGCGCGGCCATACCAGGTCAGGGTAATGCCCTGGGAATAGGATAGTTATGGATTTGATCCCTGCAGGGGCGAGCTATCCGCCCTAAGTTCGCGCCGAGGTCGCATGGGCCGCCCCTTCAGGGCTCAATCTGTGGGGTGAACGGGTACCCAGGGCGGTGCCCTGGGCGCCCAACGCGCCCCTTTGGAGCTGAATACCTCGGCCCATCCTTATTGCACAGGTCGGTTTTTTTCTGGGGGGCGGAGTGCGCGGGGCTTGGAGCGGCCACCGACCACCGCCCACCGCCCACCGACGGTCCCCGCCGTGGCGCGGCACCTTCACCCCTTGACCTCTTCGACCACGACGCGGTTGCC
>CAIZKT010000236.1:0-13990 GCA_903933565.1 uncultured Victivallales bacterium
CCGCGGCGGACGAGGGGCGGAATGGGAAGCGCTTTGGGTCATACGAGGTTGCTGCAAGTCTCCTACAAGCAAACCCCTACGGAGCTGACTTGCGCCCGGTGGCTTCGGACAGGTCGGACGAGTCGGACAGGTCGGACTACGTTACGTGACTCAGGAAGGTTACGACGTAGCGTCCTCAGGAAATGGCCGGGCGTCTGGCCTTGCGAGCGCCGGCAGCCAACGGGAGACGGATTGACCATGAATGACTGGTATCGCACCCTGCAGCGGCCGCCGTTGACGCCTCCCGACTGGGTCTTTGGCCCGGCCTGGACGGTGCTGTACGGGCTGATTGCCCTATCTATCTTCATCTACATTCGGGCGCCCAAGTCCGGCAATCCGCTGCCGGTCTACCTCATTCTGGGTGTGCATCTGGCGACGAACTTCGTCTGGAGCTATCTCTTCTTTGGTCTGCGCTCGCCGCTGGCGGCCCTGGCCGACCTCGCGGTCCTCGATCTCACCCTGGTCTGGCTGATCTTCGCCTTTCGCGACGCCTCCGGGCTGGCGGCTGCGCTGCTGCTCCCGTATCTTCTCTGGGTCAGTTTTGCGACCTACCTGAACCTCATGTTCTGGAAACTGAACTGAAGCCGGCCTGAGGCCGCTAGGTTCGTGCCCGCGTGGAGGGCCGCCGCCGTGATCACTGCCGTGGAACGAGACGTGTTGGCTGCCGTCAGCGAAGCGCGTTTGGTGGACCTGTGCGTCGAGCTGGTCCGTACCCCCAGCGTCAGCCCCCACTCCGGGGATCGGCAGCCGGCAGGGGAACTGGCCGGACAGCAGGTGCTGGAGAGGGTTCTCGGCGCCCTGGGTGGGCAGACAGAACGGCTCCTCTGCCGCGACGAACTCTTTGACCGCGCCGGCGTCCTGGCTCCACACGGACGGCAGACCGCGGACCGGCCCAATGTCATCAGCCGCTTCTCGTTGGGAACGGGCCAGGGTCCCCGGATTCTGCTCGACGCCCACATGGATACGGTCGGCGTCGACCACTACGAGAGTGAGCCCTTCAGCGGCGCAGTCCGCGACGGCTTCATCCATGGCCGGGGCTCGTCCGACGACAAGCAGGGCATCGCGGTCATGGTCGGAGCGGTGCAAGCGCTGCTGGAATCCGGCCACGCCTACCACGGCACGCTGATCTGCTGTGGCGTGGTCGACGAGGAGTGCGATGGCGCTGGCCGCGGCAGCCTGGCCTGTCTCGACCACCTGGGGGCACCGGATGCGGCCATCGTGATCGATGGTTCGTACGGCAGCGTCAGCAAAGGCTGCACCGGCGTGGTGACCGCTGACATCACCGTCCAGGGCCGGGCGGGACATGCGGCGCTCGGGCAGAGTGTCAACGCCATCGAGAAGGCGGTGTGTCTGCTGCCCGCCTTTGAAGCCTTCCGCCAGGCCCGGGGCAATCGGCCCGGCATTCTGAACCTGGGGGTGTTCCAGGCCGGCGACCATCCGGCGAACGTGCCCAACTCAGCCAGGCTGGCGCTGAACCTCAAGACCTTTCCCGAGGATATGGCCGCGGCCAAACGCCTCTACGGCCTGGACAGCGGTCGGCTGGTGCGGGAACTCTTTGAGCAGTGCATCGCGACCCAGGCGGCGCAGGATGCCTTCCTGCGTGAGGTGCCACCCCGGGTGCGCTGGGTCAAGGATGTGCCGGCCACCGAACTCACGGGTACGGCAACCGGTCTGGCAGAGGCCTGCGCCCAGGCCCATGCCGACAGTGGCGCCGGGCGGCCGTCGGTGGATTTGCTGGGAGGCTGGGGAGACCTCGCCCACTTCATTCGCGCCGGCGTGCCGACGGTCGGCATCGGGGCCGGCTTCCCCGGCGCCGCGCACAGTGCCGCGGAGAAGGTCTCCATCGCGCATATGGTGGCGACGACCCGGGCCTTGGCGCTGCTGCTCCACCGGCTGCTCACGGGCAGCGTCACTTGAGGTGTTGCAGGCGGGATTCGCGGTCGGGGAAGATCACGCAACGCCAGAGCTGCCAGCCGCTGTCCCACTGCGTCTCGAGCAGGAGTAAGGGATCGCCGTTGCGATGGAGGTTGGTGAAGACGTTCTGGCCGCGCGGATAGAAGCGGCCGTCGGGCGGCGGCAGCAACAGGTGCATGACCTCACGTTGGGCCTGCTCGACGAAGAGCCCTTCATGATAGTCCATGCGGGCGACAAAGCGCCGCTCCAGCGCGTCGTGATACAGCGCCGGCAGGCGCACCCCGTAGACCGCTGTCCGAGAGCGCGGCCAGTCGCGGTCGATCAGCCGCGTGATCTCCAGCGGCCGTGGGGCCCCCGCCGCGAAACTGCCCTCGGCGACCGGGTCTGGCACCGGTATCCACGCCATATCAGCCACCAGGATCAGTAGCCCAGCCGCGAGCGCCGCGAGCCTTAGCCAGCGGCCCGAAGGCACCGTCGGCGCTGCGGCATCCGGGCCGGGCATCGTGGCCAAGGCGCCAACGCCGGCACAGACCGTGAGCAAGGTCGCGGCGCCCGGCAACAGTCCCGCCGCCAGACACCCGGCCCGGGCCGCCGCGGCGGCGACGCAGAGGGCGACCAGGCCGCCCACGGCCCGCCGGTCGCGGCCCGCGGCGGCGGACAGCGCCAACAGGGCCCCAGCCCAGGCCACGGCGGGCGCGGTGACCAGAGCCCGGGCGCCGGCCGTGAAGAAGGCGTCGGCCGGCAGCGCGATCAGAGCATGCCACAGATGCTTGAGCCCAAACCCCAGATCGCCGAGGATCAGCCAGTTCCACAAGAACCATAGCCCCAGACAGTAGAGCATGGGCGTCCAGACCAACACCGCAAGCCCCTGGCGCCTGACACCAGCGCCGCCGCTGGCGGGCCTGACATCGCGGGCTAGCACCAGCGCCAGAGCCAGTCCCACCACGCCGCCGCCAATCCCGCAGAAGACCAGCAGACCCGCATTCACGGCGCAGAGTACGGCGTCCCGCAGGCCGCGCTCCCGAAACCACCGCGACAGGTGGAAGACCGCAGCGCAGAAGGGCACCGCCGCCACCCAGTTAGGGTCCAGCGCCGTGAAGGCGGCCCGGACATCGGGCAGGAAGAGGCCAAGCAGCCCGAGTAAGAGGCCGAGCACCAGCCGACGTGGCAGCGTCAGACGTAGGCGCAGCAGGTAGCAGACCGCCAGACTCTGCGATACCGCCACCACCACCAGCGCGGCCAGGTCGCCGCCGAACGCTACCCGCGCGGCCAGCAGTCCCAGGGTCGGCAACAAGGGATACTCGAGGGCGCCCACCAAGGCCTGGCGACCCCAGTTGTGTCCGGCCAGCAGCGAGTCCACGATCGCTTGATGCACCAGAAGCGTGTCGCTGTCCCGAAAGGCCAGCAGCAGGCGTGCCGCGATCAATGCCGCAAAGAGCGCCAGCCAGAGCGCCCAGCGCGGGCGGCGGGTCTCAGCGGGCAGGGCGTTTGGCGTTTGGTCAGGGCTGTTCATGGCGTCGGTTCTGGGGTGCTCCCCGCGGCGGGTTCGACGGGTTCGCTGAAGTGCTTCGTCTTCTCCCAGTGATGCGGTCTCGTCAGCAGTTGCAGGAATCCCTTCCAGGCGCCGATGCTGTGCAGCAGCCAGTAGAAAGGCATGGCCAAGCCATACTTAGCCAGATGGCCGATATTGCCCTGCACGCAGGCGATGGCGCTGGTGTAGGCGAAGACGAAGTTCCCCGCAAACAGGCACAGCGCCCCCATGGCGAAGACGGGACCGGGGAAGAACGAGTCGATGCCGCTGGGCCGGAAGACCAGCCAGAGCAGCGCCATGGCCCAGTAGATCGGGTTGATCAACTGGCAGACGATCGAGCCGCCGATGAGCAGGTGAAAGTGCAGGCTGCCGACCCACCCCAACCGCCGCGTCAGCCCCAGCAGGTCGCGCGTATGCACCAGGTAGGTCTGCGCGTAGCCCTTGGCCCAGCGCGAGCGCTGGCGGATCCACATGAAGGGATCGTGGCAAGCCTGTTCCCAGGTCATCGAGTCCAGGATGCGCGTCCGCCAGCCGCGGATGTAGAGCCGCAAGCCCAGATCGCAGTCTTCCGTGACATTGTACTCATCCCAGCCTCCCAGCTCGCGCAGGAGGTTCAGCCGAAAGTGATTCGAGGTGCCCCCCAGCGGGATCGGCGCATGCATGCAATCCAGCCCGGGCAGGCTCAGTCCGAACCAGGTGGCGTACTCGGCCGTGAAGCAGCGAGTCAGCACGTTCCGGTCCGAGTTGTAGAAGCCGAGCTTGCCTTGGATGCAGGCGACCTCGGGGGGCATCCGGCTGAAGGCCACGGCGGCCTTCTTGAGTTGATCCGGGTCCGGGCGGTCTTCGGCATCGTAGATGACGAGGTAATCGGCGTCGCCCTCCTGGATGCCGACGTTGCAGGCCTTGGGCTTGGTGCGCGGATACGACACCGGGATCGGCACGATGCGGAACGGCGGGGGAAGCTCCATCGCCCGCGCCACGCTCATCGTCTCCGTGTCGTCCTCTTCGATCAGCAGTCGCACCTCCAGGCGGTCCACGGGGTAGTCGAGCCGACGCATGGCCTCAACCAGCCCCGGCAGGACGTCGCCCTCGTGATACATGGGCAGGATGACGATGTAGCGCGGCCACAGCAGTCCATCCGGCGGCGCGGCGAGGTCCTGGCTGGAAATGCGGAGGTCGCGCGCCTGGCTGAGGGAGAGGTCAATGACCAGCAGTCGGTAAGCGGTCGTCAGCAGGTAGAACACCGTACAGACGAGGTTCAGCACCAGCAGCTCCGTGCGCCAGCCGAGCACCGCCCACAGCAACAGTCCTGCCAGCGCCGCCCAAGCGGCCAGGCGCTGCCAGCGGCAGAGCACCAGGGTCGCCTGCGGAAAGCCGCGCGGGCCCAGTGGGTCCTGGCAGACGGGGCGGGTCAGGTTGTGGTGGGTGTCGGCCATGGAGTATGCTGCTAGAGTCCCGGTGCTTTCTCGAGATCGGCCAGCGCCCGATCCATCAGGCCGTAGAGCCACTCGCGTCCGCGGTCGCTGGGTCCGGCCAGCATCACCTGCCCAGCCGCGATCGAGAACGTATCGGCAAAAGCTTCCGTCGCCAGGACCTGAAGACGTTCTCCCGAGTGGGCATCGATCACGGGAATCTCCAGCCGCCAGGCCAGCTCCTTGCAGAGCAGGGCTGCCTGGCGCGAGTCCGCCGCGGCCACCTCGGGCAGTGGCGGCAGAGCCAACAGGATCGGCGTGGCCCCGGCGGCGGCGCTCGCCTGGGCCAGAAAGAGCAGATCCTGGCAGAGGTCTCGCGCCGGCCGCCCGCGGCGTAGGTCAGCGGCGCCGACGGAGAGAACGATGGCCTCCACCCGCATCTCCAACAGGCGCTGCAAGGCCGCGAACTTTGCCACCACGGGCAGCACGCCACCGTCGGCGTTGGCGCTCACGGTCTCACGGAATACCGCCGGGGGCGCCGGCCAGGACTTACCGATCAGGCGTTCTGGCAGCAGGGTGGCGCCGGGAGCCTCCACGGCGGTACACAGGTCGTCCAGGATACCCAGGCGTTGCCAGCCCGCGCCCGCCGGAGGTTTGCCGACGGGACGCAGCGGCTCCAGCGGCCGGCAGACCAGGACGGCCCGTTCGCCTGCCTGTGACAGCGCCTCACCTGAGGCCTCCAGTCCGCGCAGGTCATCACCCCCACGCCGCAGGCGAATCGGCACGGCCGGCAGCAGTAGCGTCTCCGAGGCACGAACCTCGACCAGTACGCGGGCAGCATTCGGCGTGAGCTCCAGGGAGCCGATGTGCAGGCTGCTTCGGCGGCCCGCGCCGAGGGTTTCCTGTCGCAGCGTCTTGCCGTCGGCATCGAGCTGTCGGGCACTGACCACCATCCGACTCAACAGCCGCGGGTCGATCCCGTCTTCGGAAAAGCTGACGTCCGCTTCGATCTCCAGGCGCTCGGCGGCGGCCAACACGACCGGCAACCGCCCCACCTGGCACCTGCCCGCGACCCGGGTCGGCACGGCCCATACCGGCCTTCCCGGCAAGCGTATATCCGCTGTCGGCGCCGTGGAACCTGGCAGGCGCAGTTCGATACTCGGCAAGCGCGGCGCGGGATACACGCAGGCCTGTCCGGCCAGCGCCAGGTCGAGCGCCTGACCGTCCAGCCAGACGGCGCTGTCGGACGGTAACGCCAGCCCCGCCGCCGTCAGCGGGGTAAAGCATAGCAGGTCCGCGCCCGTGTCCTGAAAGTAGGTTCGGCTCGCTTTGGCCAGGCGGATACCA
The DNA here is from genome assembly GCA_903933565.1 of uncultured Victivallales bacterium. GTDB lineage: Bacteria > Verrucomicrobiota > Lentisphaeria > Oligosphaerales > JAFGRS01 > CAILUI01. Next base: position 6,244 of record CAIZKT010000236.1, read on the forward strand.
AGCGCCGGAGCGCCGGCTGTAAGCTGCACTTCCACCGCCTCCGGATGGGTGGACGGGCACGACCCCGTGAGCGGCTGCCGATCTTGCCCGTCGGGCTTCCACAGACAGGCTGGCATCGGCTCATCGTGGCGCTGGATGACGAAGAACTCCACCGAGTGCAACCCGGCCTCGAGGTCCACTGCATTGCCCCAGAATCCGCCCTTGCCGTCCGCGGCGGCCTGTCGCCATTCCGCTACGGGACGGCCGTCCACGAAGATGAACCACGCCGCCTGGGTGTTGTCGGAGCCGAACAGGGCTCGCGTCGGCGCTTCGATGGCGACGGTAGAGGACCAGAACGCCACGACACTACGGCGTTCCGAGACCGCCTCTCCCTGGGAGCGTTGCAGCCCATCGCCAAGAGCGGGCGTATCGAAGGCGTACAACGGCCGACCGGATGCCATCAGCGAACCCAGCAGCAGCCCCGCCTCAGTGGCCGTAAAAGGCCGCGTCGTGAGCGCCCGGATCGTACGCAGCATGCGCGCGGGATGACGTGTCGCGAGCGCCAGCGGGGTCGGAATCTTCGCCGCAGCGAACAGGTAGATCTCCACCGGCAGTTGGAGGCCGTCTTCGCCGGGGCCCTGGGCTGCCTGCGCCACCCGCCCCAGCGCCAGCCAGACGCTGACCGTCCGTCCGCCCAGCGTGACCGGCGAGGCGGGCACCGGCGCACCATCCGGCGTATAGGCCGCCACGCCCTTCACCGCCGCGGCCAGCGAATCGGGAAGGTCGACCCGGATCTGCTGGGCGTAGGCGGAACTGACACAGACGCGCATCCGGCCTGCCGCGTCGGGGTGTTTCCAGGTCTCCGCGGCAGCCACACCGCCGACCGCCACCAGCGCCAGCGTCGCGCACAGGCAATGACAAAAACCACCTGTACGGAGACTCGTCAGGCGGCGTTGAAGGCCCTCGTCGGGGCTGTTATGGTACGGCCGGTCGTAACCGGTGTTTGCGCTCGTCATGCACCGGGTCCCCAGAAGCCGCGGGAGGCCCTGACTGCCACGCATGCCGCGATGGAATACAAATCCATTGGCGGGAACGCGCGGATGAGGGTGTTTATTGATAGGAGTGATGGGCATGACGTCGCGACACGCAACCCTCGCAGCCTGCCTGGCGGCCGGCGCCCTCTCCACCAGCGCCCCCGCGGCGGGATGGACAGCGGCAGGCAACGCCTGGCTCTGGCAGGGCCCCTCCATGACCGTGCGCTTCGAGGCGCCGGGGACCCTGCGGGCCATCCGGGACGGCAACGAGGTCGCTTCCCTCGCCTTCTTCCAGTGGCATGACAAATGGATCTACGAGCGGCTCGAGAAGGGCAGTGTCAGCGCTGGCCCCACCCTCGACGCTAAGGGGGTGTTGCGCCTGAGCGGCCTCTGGGGCACCACCGCGCCCGCCGCGCCCCTGGCCTACACCCTGGAACTGACGCCGGTGGCCGACGGCGTGGAGATCGCCCTCGAGGTCCGTAAGACCGCCGAACTCAAGTTGACCTCTGGCCTCTGGGCGGTGCTGTCGGTGCCGCGGCGTGCCGAGGATACCCGGCTGCTGTTCGCTGAACCCGTTTGCCACGTCAAGGTCGGCCAGGCCCTTTCGAGCTCTTTTCAGCGCCTGCTGATTGGGGCACCCGGAGAGCCCGCGGTCGCCGTCGTGCCGGATGGGATCGGCTCTGTCCGCAGCCGCCTTTCCGACGCGAGCCAGACGCTGGAGATGACCTTGCACCCCGCCGACTTCGCCGTCGACGCCAGCGTCACGGTCAAATTGGCCTTGCGGGAAACCACCATGCCAACCCCGCCCCCCGATCCGGCCGGACCGGCGCGCGAGACCCTGGCACTGCGCGGCGTCGGTCCCGTCCCCGCCGAGGTGCCCCTCTATGCCCCCATTGACCTCACCGTTGATCTCACCGGCGCCTGGGACAACCCCTTTGACCCCGACGATGTCCGCCTTGATGCCGTGGTCACCACCGCCTCAGGCGCTACCTGCGAAGTCCCCGGGTTCTATCGGGTGCCGCACCGGCGTCTGGTCTCGCGCGGCATGGAAATCATGATGCCCGAGGCCCGCGGACAGTGGTGTGTCCGTCTGGCCGCCACCGAGGTTGGCCCGCTGCGTTGCGAACTTCGCGCTCGCGACCGCACCGGCAGCGTGAGCTTCGCGGTCCCGCCCTTCCAGGTCACCGCCTCCACGGCCCGCGGCTTCGTGCGCCCCAGCGCCGTCGACTCTCGTTACCTCGTCTTCGACAACGGCACACCCTACCTGCCCATTGGCCATAATCTGCCCATCTACCCGACCTCGGGGCAGCTCGCTGACGAGGCGATTGCCAAGATGGCTGCTGCCGGCGAGAATTGGAACCGTTGGTGGCTGAGCGGCAGTGGCCTCGGCCTCGAGTGGGAGCCCACCCTCGGTCGTTACCGCCAGGCCCAGGCCGCCCGTCTGGATTTCGCCCTGCAACTGGCCCGCGAGCACAGCTTCGTCTACATGCTCTGCCTGGATACCCATCAGGATTTCCGCGAAGGCGGATGGAAGGCCAATCCCTTCAACCTGACCAACGGTGGCCCCTGCAAGACCCCGGGGGACTGGTTCACCGACGCCACGGCGCGCCGACACTACCGCAACCGCCTGCGCTACACCGTGGCGCGCTGGGCCGCCAGTCCGCAGGTGCTCTGTTGGGAGTTTGGCAACGAGTTCGAGGGCTGGGCCGAAACCAGCCAGGAGACGTTGCTGGCCTGGCATAAGGAGATGGCGGCCTACCTGCGCTCCATCGATCCCTACCGGCACCCGATCACCACCAGTTTCTGGAGCAAGACGGGCCCCGAGGTCTTCTGGAAGATCCCGGAGATCGACATCGTCCAAACCCACTGCTATACCAACAACGACGCCAACGTCGCCGAACAGGTCCGCGAGTACTGCCTGCACCAGTGGGGCGCCTTCCAGAAACCCCACATCTTTGGCGAGTTCGGCATCCGCAGCCACGACACCACCGCCGACAAAGACCCCAAAGGCTGGGCTCTGCACAACGCCTTCTGGAGCGCCGTGGCGAGCGGCTGCGATGGCATTCCCATGCCCTGGTGGCACGAGAACTACATCGATCCGCTGAACCTCTACGGACACTTCACCGCCATCCAGCGCTTTACCGCTGGCCTGCCCTTCGGCACGGCCGTCTGGCGCCAGGTCGAGACGGAGGCCACCTATGCCGACCCGGGCGTCGCCCGGCCGGTGCGGGCGGCTGTCCTGACGCCGGCCGATGGCTTTCGGCGTCAGGCCGTCAACGAGTTCACCCTCGCGGCTGACGGCAGCATCAACGACCCCGGCGAGTTGCTTGCGTTGCTGCATGGCGAGGGACACAAGGACCTGCGCAACCCGCCGGTGTTCAGCGTGACCTACCCGACCGCGGGCGCCTTCACCATGACCATCGACCGCGTCTCGAACTCCGGTCGGCTGCTGGTCTACGTTGATGAGGTCGTGGCTCTGGACCGCGACCTGCCCTGCGGCGAAGGCAAGGGCAAGAGCTGGGAGTTCCGCCCACAGTGGAAGCTGTGGGAATCGGTCTACAACGAAGACATCAGCATCCAGGTTCCCGCCGGCGCCCACCGCCTCCGCGTCGAGAACACCGGCAAGGACTGGGTGCGGGTCAAGAGCTACCGTTTCGAGGGCTGCCGCATCATCGACCGACCCAATCTGTTGTGCGCGGCGCTGGCCAGTGAGCGCACCGCCATACTCTGGGTGCAGAACCGCGACAGCGACTGGTTCAACCACGGTCTTGACGCCGTCACCGCGGTGCCCGACGCCATCGTCACCCTCAAAGGACTTGCTGACGGCCCCGTCGAGATCGAGTGGTGGGAGACTTGGGAAGGCGCCCCGCAGCGCCTGGAGAAAGCCGAGATTCGTGCCGGTATCCTGGCTCTGCGTATACCGGCGCTGCGCACGGACGTAGCCGCCCGGCTGCGCTGGCCGACGAAGTAATCCAACCGCGAAGGATGGTATGACGATGAGTTCCAAGACCCTGGCTCTACTCGGCGGACCGGCGGACGAGCTCCCGAAATCCGGTCCGCACCCCTCGTTTCGGCAGGAGACCATCGACCGGGTGGTGGAGATGCTGGAAAGGGGCCGGACGGTCGGCCTGAACCGTAACACCCCCGAGATCGCCGAAGCCGAGAGCGCCATCGCGGCCTGGCAAGGGGTGCCGCACTGTCTGCTGGCCAGCAGCGGTCACGCGGCGCTGCAAGATTGCCTCATGGGCCTGGAAATCTCCTGGGGCGACGAGGTGATCACCACGCCCTACACCTGGGGCGCCAGCATCTCCTGCATCCTGCACAACAACGCCATTCCGGTGTTTGTCGATGTCTGCCCCGAGACCGGCCTGCTCGACCCGGCGGCGGTGGAGGCCGCCATCACCCCGCGCAGCCGCGCCATCCTGGCCGTCCACATCTTTGGCCAGGCGGCCAACCTGACCGCGCTGCGGGCTATCGCCGATCGCCATGGCCTGAAGCTGATCGAGGATGGTAGCCAGGCCCACGGCGCCCTGCATGCGGGTCGCAAAGTGGGCACCTTTGGCCATGCCGCCGGCTTCTCCTGCATGGGCGGCAAGCTCCTGGCCACGGCAGAGGCGGGCTTCATGGTCACTCCCGACAAGGAGGTGTACTGGAAGGCGGCCTTGTGCGGCCAGCACATGGGCCGCTCGCTGGAGCCTGACTTCCCCCACGAGCGCCTGGACCGCTACATCGACAGCCTGGTCTACACCTACCGCCTCAGCCCGCTGGTCGCCGTCATGCTCACCGAGCAAATCCGGAAACTCGACGAGGAAATCGCCGGTCGGCGGGAGAATGTCCGCCTGCTGCGCGCCGCCATGGCCGGACTGAGCTTGGTCTCTTTCCCGGTGTACGCCGCGGGTGATGAACCCAGCTACCACATGATCACCATGAACTTCGCCGCCGAGGCCGCCGGCATCAGCAAGCAGACCCTCTTCCAAGCCCTGCGTGCCGAGGGCGTGGGGTGTTTCCAGTATATTCCCTCGCCGATCAGCACCTGGCCCCGACTGCATTGGCAGACGTATGCGGGACCGAAGGTGATGTGGACCGAACCCCTGCGCCAGAGCGGCATCGACTATCGCGCTGTCCGCGTGCCGAACTGCGAGCTCAAGATTGCGCGCTCGGTTGAGATGGGGTGGAACTACACCACTCCGGATGCGGCCGGGATGCGGCGGCTGGCAGCGGCCTTCGGCAAGGTCGAGGCGAACCTGCCAGCGTTGCGCGCCTGGGAGCGCCGTCAGTCCAAGCAAGGAGCTAATCCGCACGGATGAACCCACGCACCGCGCTGCAAGCCTGCGCTTCGATCATGATTCTGAGTCTCGGCAGCGCCCTGGCGGCGCCGGGGGAGGATCGCATGTTGTACGACTTCGGGAAGGACGTCGACGCCGGGAAGATTGAGGCCCGCGATGTGCGCGTCAGCCTGTCCCCGGGCTCCGACGGCACGGCCCTGCGCCTGGCAAGTGGCCACCAGCAGGAATGGCCCGGAATCACCCTCCCGGCTCCAGCTGGGCACTGGGACCTGAGTGCGTTCGAGAAGCTGCAGCTCGAGGTGGCCAACCTCGGCACGAACCGCGCGACCGTCTGCTGCCGGGTCGATAACCCCGGCGCGGATGGCATCAGCCACTGTATCACCCGCAGCCTCGAGCTTGAACCCGGGGCTCGCGGCGTGCTTGAGGTCCCGCTGCTGCACGCGGTCGTAGGCAGCGCGATCACGTTCTTCGGCATGCGCGGCAATCCCCCTGGCTTCGGCGACAAGGGCGGCATCGACACGGGCAACATCACGCAGCTTGTGGTGTTTGTGCCGAAGCCCACGGAGGATCACCTGTTTGAGATCGCTAAGGTGCGCGTGACCGGCGTCTACCCGGCGGCGCCCTGGGCCGGCAAGACCGCGGCCGAGTTCTTTCCCATGATCGACGAGTATGGCCAGTTCATCCACCGGGACTGGCCTGGTAAGCTGCGCGACCAGGCGGAACTGCGGAGCCGGCGCGCGGCCGAGGCGACCGAACTGCAAACGCGGCCCGGGCCGGACGGCTGGAGCCGCTTTGGCGGCTGGGCGGCCGGCCCCCAACTCGAAGCCACCGGCTTCTTCCGTACCGCCAAGCACGAAGGCAAGTGGTGGCTGGTCGACCCCGAGGGGCGCCTCTTCTGGTCCCACGGCATCGACTGCGTCAACACCAACAACGCCACCACGCCCATCACCGACCGCCAGAATTGGTTCCGCGGCCTGCCGTCGGCCGAATCGCCGTTTTCACGCTTCTATGGCAAGGGCTCCTGGGCCCCCCACAACTACTACGAGGGCAAGACCTACGAGACCTACAACTTCACGGCCGCCAACCTGCTGCGGAAGTACGGCGAGGGCTGGGAGGCGGAGTTTGCGCAACTGACCCACCGTCGGCTGCGCAGTTGGGGCCTCAACACCATCGGCAACTGGTCCATGGAGTCGATCTACCTGCAGCGCCAGACCCCCTACGCCGCGACGGTCCACTTCGGCGGGCGGAACCTGGAGGGCAGCGAGGGCTACTGGGGCAAGTTCCGCGATGTCTTCGACCCCGGCTTCGCCACGGCCCTGCGCGATAGCCTGGCCCGGCACAAAGACCGCGCTGCCGACGATCCGTGGTGCATCGGCTACTTCGTCGACAACGAGATCAGTTGGGGCGATGACACCTCGCTGGCCGTGGCGGCGCTGGTGTCGCCGGCCGGGCAGCCCGCCAAGCAGGTCTTCGTCGCCGACCTGAAAGCGAAGTACGTCACCATCGAGGCCCTCAATGCCGCCTGGGGCTGCCAGCAGGTGTCCTGGGAAGCGCTGCTTGAGTCGCGCCAGGCGCCCGATCTGGCCAAAGCGCGCGCCGATCTCACCGCGTTCTACAGCAAGACTGCCGAGACCTACTTCCGCACCTGCCGGGATGAGGTCAAGGCCAGCGCGCCGCACACGCTTTACCTGGGCTGTCGCTTCGCCTGGGTCAACGAGCTGGCGGTGCGTGCCGCGGCGCCCTACTGCGACGTGATCAGCTACAACGTCTACCGCCGCGGCGTGGCCGACGTGCGCTTGCCCGAGGGCCTTGACAAACCGTTGATCATCGGTGAGTTCCACTTTGGCGCGCTCGACCGCGGCCTGTTCCACACCGGGCTGGTGCCGACCGCCGACCAGGAAGCCCGCGCCGCGGCCTATCGCGACTACGTCACCGGCGCCCTGCGCCATCCGTTGATCGTGGGCACGCACTGGTTCCAGTTCGGCGACCAGGCCACCACCGGCCGCGGCGACGGCGAGAACTACCAGATCGGCTTCCTCGACGTCGGCGATACGCCCTATCCCGAAACCCTCGCCGCGGCGCGCCAGGTGGGCTACAGCCTCTACGCCACCCGGGCGGCGCCGTAGCCAGTTGGACCTTGCGGACCAGGAAGAGCACCACCGGCGCCGGACCTTCCAGGAGAAATTCTGGGCCTCCCGCCAACGGTACGGCGTGGAGTTTGACGAACGGTAGGTCTGGGAGTGTGACGACTCAGGTGCAACTGCGTATCCTACCCCAACGGGGCTGCGTACCCAAGGCGCTGTCCTGGGCTGGGGCGCATGTCAGTTCCGTAGGGGCTTCTGTTTCGATCGTCTCCGCGTCCGGCGAGCAAAACGGGTCACTTGACTCTTGGGGGAGACTTCCGGCGGGACGTGTCGCGAATGCCAGACGCCGCGGAGCGCTGAAAGC
>CAIZKT010000237.1:0-19156 GCA_903933565.1 uncultured Victivallales bacterium
CCGACTACGTGTCCTGCGATGGTGCCAAACGGCCTCATGCCGTATACTGTAAAGGGGCAGGGCGCATGAATCCAGTCGGCGGACGAGGACAACCTGCACGTCAGAGCGACCACCCGTCCACGGCAGGCATTCGGCAGGCCAGAGACGAAACCTGGGGCCTTTCCAGTACCTGAGCAGTTACGTGTCCTGAATAATCGTCTGCCCGTCAATCAGGACCGTTATTTCATCGGCCGTGGTTTCGCGGAACCGCACGGATCCCGCCGCCGGCGCCTCGAGTTCCCCGCGGAACCGCACGCTGAAATCGTCTATGTCCGTCATTGTGCAGGGCGGCGTGCCGACGTTGGCGTCCGCCGGACTGCCCAGCGCAAAGTTGAAGTTCAGACCCGTGACCCGGTTGCGAAACACCGGCTCCGCTCCCCACGCATCACCGGTGAACCACTCCACATTCAGCCCTGCCTGGTATACCGCCAGCGGATTCTGCCCCCGCACGCTGATGCTGTTCGGGTACTGGATGATGTTCGACGCCAACGCCGCGTTCAGGAATGCCGCATACTGCGTTGTAGTCACTTCCGTCTGCCCGAGCTTGGCCGTCGGAATGTAGGAGATAAAGCTGAACACGCCCGTGTTCGGGCTTGTCAGCGCACCCCCGACCACGTCCACGAATCCGGTCAGCGGCTGTACCTTCTGGAACAGCGCCACCACTTTCAGCTCCGATGCCAGCAGCGTGCGAAACTCCGGTTCCGTCCAGTCCTGCAGGTACCAGCCGACAAACCGGTACCCCCCCGCTGCCGACGCGACGCCGTCCAGCGGCCCAAGGTCGTACCAGTCCGCCTCGGGCGTGGATTGCCGCCCGCTCAACCGCACCGTGCCGCCGCCGGCTGGCAGGATGACGGGCACCACCCGGTACTGGCGCAACGGAACCCAGGTCAGGTGCATGTCCTCCTTCATTTCCAGGGCGATCCGCGCACCGTCCCCCATGGCCGCCGTCGCCGTGCTGCCTTCCAGCCGCCAGCCGATCACCACGTCGCGGCGGTTGTCAACCGTCACGTTCGCAACCGCAGGGGTCACCGTCACCACGCTCCCCTTGGCATAGCTCGTGACTACGTCGCTTCCGTCAATCTGGGTCGCCCGCAAGGTCACATTGACGCCTGGCTTGAACCGGGCAATAATGCGCTTCGCCGAGCTGACCGCGAACACCCCCGGCGTCGCCGTGCCGCTGCCGTCCCCGTCCCAACGGTCAAACGCATGGCCGGGGTCGGCGATCGGTGTCAGGCTGGTGGCCGTGCCCGTGTCGTACCACTGGTCGTTCCCGTCCACATGGCCATTGACGGCGGGAGTGTCAACCCGGTACTGTTTGATCCAGTTCCATGTGATGCTGCAGTCGCCATGGATCGCAAAAACCACGCTTCTCCCGCTGCCCGTAGCCGCGACCGAACCGCTGCCGGCGAACCCCGTCGCACGCCAGCGCACCGTCGCGTTCTCGTATACAAAGTCGGGCACTGTTGCCGTGACCGTGCTCTCGCGGACATGCGCCCCGCCGCCCGTCCCGCGCCCAAGGTCGTTGTTCACCTGCAAGTTATAGGTCGCCTTGTCCGACCAGATCCAAGTCAGCGTCGACGCCTTCGTGATGGTGAAGGAGACGGAGCAGGTTTCGCCATGCGCCGGGGCGTCGCCCGTGCCGATCCACCCCAGGCAATTGTACTGGACGCCCTTGTGCGTCATCACTGGCGGCACCTTGAGCCCCACCGTGTCGCCGACCTTCCACCAGGAATCTAGATTGTACAGCGGGATGCCCAGGTTCGATTCGACATGCAGCGGCACCTTGGCGAAAGCAACATCATCCTGGTCAATCCGCACGCTCCACACCTGCGGCGCACTCCACTGGCCATCCTGCCCTCGGAAGCGGATGCCGATCTGCCGAACGCCAATCTCCTGCACGGCGGTCGAAACAGCCAAGTTCTGCCCGTCTGCAAGCCCCGGCAGGGGCAGAACCGGGATCAGGGTCGCGGGCTGCCCACCGCCCGCCGTGGGCGGCTCGCCCCAGAAATGCTCGGTCTCTGCGATGTCCGCAACCGGCGGGGCCGGTGGGATTGCATCCTCAAACACAAAGAAGGTGAACAGGCGTGTGGCACCCCAAACCCCGGCGGCACTGCGGAACCGTACGCCCACGTTGTGCGTTCCGGACACCAGCTTGCCCGTGTTGATGATGACCGGAACCGCATCCTGAACATCCGGCGGTGCCGGTTCCGTCGCCAGCAGCAGCGGATACCCCTTGCCAATGCCGGGGTCATCATCAAGGAAGTACTCCGCCGGCTGCGGCACCGTGCTGGAAGTGCTCTCTGCGCCGTCAAACACGCAGAGATCCTGCCAGCGCACATTCCCCCAGGTTCCGTTGTTGTCCCTGAACCGTATCCCGATACGGTGCCAGCCCGCTGCCAGCCCGAAAACGTCCACCGATCCCTGCGTTGCCCCCTCGATGTCTGTATTGAACGCCGTGTCATCCGCCGCCAGCGGCGTGCCATTTCCCGCGCCGGGGTCAGTGTTTACGAAATACTCGCCGCTGGCGATCAGCGTACTCGCCAGCAAATTCGGGACGATGCCGAGGCCGAGTAGAAGCAGCCACGCAGTCAGTATTAGGGTTGTGATTCGGCGTTTCAAGGTCTGCTTGTATTCATGAGTGGACCTGCGCTGATTGGCGTTCCCTCGCAGACCCGCGGTGAGACCGGTGCACGCATGCAGGTTTCTTGACCGACTCCAGGTATAGCGTGTCCGGGCAGATGTCCTGCTCATGCGGCCATGCAACCGTCCCGTTGATGGCGGCCACCTGCCGGAAATAGGCCTCGTCCCGAAGCTCGCGGAACACGCCGAAGTCTAGCAATGGCCGACAATCGTACACTCCGACATCGCTATTGGCGAAGGTCAGCTCCAACCGGTAATCCGGCAGCGGTTTCACACTTCTTACACGTGGATTCATAGGGTATGCCTCGTCTACCTGAGGGGTTCGATCTTGTAGGGAGCCTGCCCAGTTACCGCCAGTTCCCAGTCAGCCATCAACTCGTCGTGGTGAATCTCGATCCAGGCGTGAACAAGCTTCATCTTGGCCCGCGGTAGCCGACCCTCCAGCAGTTTCCCGCTGGGGATCGCGAGCACGGCCTCAAAGTCTTGGTATTTGACATGGATATGAGGCAGTGCATGTTGCTTGTTATCAACAAAGTACAGTGATACAATGATACCGTAGAACATCGATATGATTGGCATGTGTTTCTCCTTTCTGTGCACAGCTTATTTGAGCACATCGCAGTGATCTTGGCATGGCGTAAACAGGTGTTCGTTGGTTACAGATTCCACAAACACAACTTTCTGCTTGAAGGTGCTGAAGTCCTGCTCCGGAATTCCCGTCAACATGGCCGCAACATGCAGCCAAATCGGGCCTACGAACGCTTCAAAATCGTCTTTCGTCGTCCAAGCCACAAAAAGACTCGGAATAGGGGAAACGGCTGGGGCGGTCTGTGCGAGTTTCACCCGCGTCTTGGGCGCCAGTCCAAACACGCAGCCGTCAGACTGCTGGCCAACGCTGACTACAATCGGATCCATGTTTCACCTTCGGGATGCTTTATGCGTTCTTCTCTCTGGTCTTGGAGAAATTTCAAAGAGTCTCTGAACGACCACTTCATGCCGCTGAGACCCAGAAGGCAAGAAGTTGACACAAAAGGCCGACTATTGTGAGAACAAAACCACTGACAAGTAAACAAACGCCCTTGGCCCGTTTCATGTGCTCAAGTGAATTCGTGAAGTTAAATACTTTCGTCCGTCCTTCCATCACTTGCTGGATGTTGGCTTCATGGCAGGTTACAACTATCGACAGAGCCTGAAGAATGCCTGTTACTCGGTAGGCCAACACCACTGCCCCGAATGTGTTCAGCAGAACACCGGCCAGTTTAAGATTCTGTGGGTTCACGGTCAACTCCTGGATGTGGACATATGGGAACATGATGGGTATCCTATCACATTCGCAATGTCACCTCACTCCGCCGCCACGCCTGCCCGAGCCTTTATCGTCACCGTGCCGCCGCGCTTGATGAACAGAGGCGAGACCTCGCTGGAAAGCACAACGGGCGCCGTTGTCGTCTTGCCGTTCGGGTCGTAGGAGTGGCCGCCGTACGTACCCATATCATTCCGCGAACCGTCAAGGTCGTTGTATTGAGGATCAGCGGGGCCAGTATCTTTGCAGGGGGAATCTGCACGAAGGGTGTAATCCCCTATCGCCGGATTGACAAACAAAGGATCCGTATTGATGCAATTGGCTGGTACTACTCCGCCGGCATAGCCATTTCGTAGGTTGTTGTAGGTGGCGATCACGCCTGCCTGAGGGGCAAGGATGGAGCAAGGTCCGCCAACTCCGGTCGGAAACCCGTTCACACACTCCTGAATGATGTTGCCGGTGATTTCCGTGGAAACTGTACCCTTGACATAGATGCCGATTCCTACCGCAGTCTTACCAGAATAAACCGACGCGTTACCCAAATTTCGGATCAAATTGTTTGTAACCTTGGCAGTTCCAGATACCACAACGATGCCGTTGTCACTTTCTAGAACGCTTCCACCCGCATCTTCGCGGAAATCAGCAATGTAATTATTTCGGATCACCACGTTACTGTTTGTCAGGGTAACGCCGTTAAGGCGGCCGCCTCGTCCCAGGATCGAGTTCCCGGTAACCTCGCCCGTGCCGCCAGTGATGGCCATGTAGCGGATGGTGTTGTAGCAGACCCAGTACTTGAGCGCATTGATGTTCAAGTTCTCGGTCAGTGTGGACTGAAATACGGTCAGTTCCTTCGTGGCGTCGTTGTGGACGCACGCACCAGTGATCGTGCTCTTGATGATCTTGGTATTGGAGGTGTTGCTCGTCAGGCCCGACCCGACCGCCGAACCCTGCAGCGTCCAGTCGCTGTTCGTGAAGGTCGCCGAGCCCGTGATCGAGGTTTTGAACAGGTAGAACTTCGAGCCAGTGACGCTCAGGTTGGCGCCGGCCAGGGTGTTGTAGAGAACGCGGCAGTCATCGATGCGCACATCGCTGCTGCTCGTAACGGTGATCCCGGAGCCGTTGGCCACATTCTGCCCCCAGTCAATGCCCTTGATGTACACGGCCGCCGGCGCGTTGCTGATCGTCAGCGTCCCGGTGACTTGGATCGTTTTCCCTGCCTCGCCGCGGATATCGATCCCCTTGCTGATCGTGATGTTCTGATTGTACGATCCAGCCATGACCGTAATGTTGTCCCCGGCCATGGCGTTGTTGATCGCCGTCTGCAGGCTCTGTCCCGGCCAGACAATGTACGAAGCCGCATGCGCTCCCAGGGACGCACACCACACCGCCGCCGTGACAAGTAGGTTTCGTTTCATGAAGCGTTATCTCCTTCAGCGTAACTCCACGCAACCACATAACACATGACACGATCCTGCACCGGCCAAAGAGCAGTCACACTGGATTACCCCCACCACACTGCCGACGAGTGGGGCATCTGCCACTGCCACATGAAGCAGCCTCATTCCAGTCGGGCTCGCCATAGAGGTGACCAGGCGCCGGGGGGAATGACCTTACCCAATCCACAAACTGCTGGAAGTACCCGGCGTTCGCTGTACTTCGGTGTCCTTGGTTCTGGTGACGGATTGGCTGCAGTGATTCTGGGAGTGGCGGTGCCTGCCTGCCGAAGTAGTAGAAGTCTCTGGACAGCAGAACGTTTCGGCCGCCCAAGTCTCTGTCGCGATTCCCCAGGTTGTGCACCCCTGGCCTTTGGACTGGGGTTCCGCTCGAGAAATCGTAAATGCAGTCCCCCAAGTGGTCCTGCCGCAACGTACTGTTAGGGTTCGGGACTCGATGGGGCCACCGTGATGGAGCCTGGCTGTCATAGTCCTCGAGTGAAAGGACCTCCTCAACCCGCATGGCGTACACCAGGCTACCGCTCAAATTGCCGCTGCGTGCGTTCTTCGATCCAAGGCCGGCTATCCAGTCCCCTGGCTGTGCTGTCCTGCGTATGCCAGGCTTGCATATGGCAAGGGAGCACATGCCGTGGAACGGATTTGGCGCTGCGCCATCGTCGTTAGCAAGGATATATGTGAAGAGGCGTGGCATGAGACTTCCTTCGGTTGAGGCGTCGTGGCGGTCTTGCCGGAACCGGATACGTCTCCCATCACCAGTGATGGTCACAATATGGCCGGAGCGTGTCATCATGTCAAGGCTACTGAAGGCAAGTACAAGAGTGAGGAATGCGTATGGGAGGGGGCCAGGCTGGCTGTTAGCACTCCTGCGGCTTGGGGGCTGAACTGCTTGCCGCCCTTAACCCCATGGGGAATCGGGTATTCCGCGCTGGCCGGCCCAAGGCGCTCTTACTCTCCCCGTCCCCTGCGGCATAGTACACCGAAGAGCGTTCTTGGCTGCCGGTGAAAGCCTGGCAGTCCTGTCCTGCCCCCACGGTTCCTGTTGCGGTTTGGCGACTGCCTGTCTCGGGCCGAGCACTGGCTCCAACGGTAAAGCATACACCGCGGCACCACGGCTTTCGTGTGGCCACGCGGACCATGGAACCCCGCAGAGGGTCTGAGCCCTGATCGGCCGACCCAAGAGCGGCACCACAAAGGGCGTTCTGACTAGCCATACAGTCTTGCGGCGAGCGCCAAGTGGTACATCCAGGCATACCTTCGCCCGACGCATCCTTAAGGCGACTGCAACTCGGTCCCAACACCGGCCGCGGGGCTGGGGCCACTCACAGCGGCCATTCTGGTGCCGTTCCCGATGGCGGCCACGCGAGTTGATGAATCTGCCGAAAACGTCACTTGGTGGATTTGGGCCAGATTCCCGTCCACCAGCAGGGCGGTGTTCCCTGCTGGTTGAGTCGATTCATGAGGGGGATGTAGGACCTGACCCAAAACCACGTCTTTACGACTGAACACGGGGCGGGTGCGGTGGTACGGTTCGGGCATGGGCTCGAGCCGGACAACGTTGGACGACGCGGCGGTGGCGGTCGGCAGACTGCTGGCTGCCGAGCCGACGTTGTCGCGCACCTAACTGAGCCGCCGCGTTTGCCGCACGCTGGGCTGGCGTGCTACCAACGGCAGGCTGCGGGAGATGAGCTGCCGGGTAACGCTAAACCGGATCGAACGTGACGGTCGTATCACGCTGCCGCCGTCGCGGGACAGCATCCCTGCGCCGCGCCATCGCCGCCGCGCCATCGCCGCCGCGGCAGAGTCGGCGAGATTCTGCCGAGGACGGTCTTCGGGCCGCTGGCGGAGTTGGGCAGACTGGAACTGGTGCGGGTCACCGCGGTCGATAAGGCCCTGAGCGCCAAGTGGCGGGAGCTGACCGCGCGGCACCACTACCTTGGGTCCGGGAGGCTGTGCGGGCGACAACTGCGGTACCTGATCCGCTGCCGCGAGCTGCTGCGGGCAACACCCCCGAAGCCGCCAGTGCCCGCATGCTACAAGGAAGCAGCCGGGCAGTCTTGGGAACAGGTTGAGTTCGGCTCGGTGAACTTGGGCGATGATCGGCGGAACCGGCGTCTGGCAGGGTTGGCGGCGGCGTTCTTCGCGAAGCCGACGGCGAGTACATCCCCGAGGGTCAGGTTTTCGTTCTCATCGTTGACGAGCAACGGTTCATCCAGCGACGACAGACTCACCTTCCCGTCGAGCTGGCGTCCGGGGGACATCACGTCGGTGCGCCCAGCGCCGGTCGAGCGTCGGCCGGACTTCAGGCGCTGGATCGTGTAATACGCGACTGACTTCGGGATGATCTGTTTGCCGCGCTTTTCCAGCCGATGCACCGCCTCGCAGGCGGCGACGAGGGCATCCTGGACAAGTTCGTCGGCGTCTTCGGCGCCCACGGGTGTAACCACGCGCGGCACGGTGGCGACGAGAATGGGCGCGATCTCGGACATGAAGAACGCCTGCATTGCCGGGGACATGGGGGTCACCTCCTGGGCGGGGTTGGGGTCAGAGGTGACCGGCAGGCAAAGCAAACGCTCCCTGCAACGGCCGCCAATGACGGGTGTCTGGCGCCCGCGGGAGCGGCCTGGGGCTGGGCTGTGATAGCGCAGGACAGGGCTGCCCGTGCGTTCAGGGGCAGCCAAGAGCGCTCTTCAGTGTATTATGCCGCAGGGGGTGGGTGGGATTAAGGTGGCGGGATGGGCTGACAGGTTACCTTCACCCCCCGCGCCGGGTCTTCGACTCCTCCTTGACGGCAAGACCGTAGCATACCAGTCCCCACGCCGCTGTGGCAACCCAAAGCGCCCCCCGGGAGAAGCTCCCCGCCGCCCCGCTCCCATCCTGCCTGCGTACAGGTCATGCACTTCCGTCCACCCCCCGCGTTCGGCGGCCCTTCCGCGCGGCAGCCCCCAAGAAACGCCTGCGCCATGCGTCACATCTGTATGAGCACGAAAGGTGAGCTATGCGTGGAACGATCACTGTGTGCATGCTCGTGGGCTGCATACTAGTCGCGCTGTCACTAGGGTCAGGACGCAGCCGCGGGGTCGAGCTCTCGCCGGCCGGCGAACCGGTCGCAACCACCGCGGCGGCAGCGGATGATGCCCCTGAGGACGAGGCGCTCGCAGGAAGCAGACCAGGCTTCCTGCTGCCGGGGATGGCCCCAACCGTCGCCGCCGCCGCGAGCACGTACTCGCGCCCGACAGCGCCCGACATCTTCCGTCCCCCGATTGCCTGAGGCCGTGCCGGCCCTGAGGCGCAGCACCGGCGACCGCCTTCTGCGCGCGGTTGCCAAACCTAGCCCGCCGCGCGCGGTCACGGCCAAGCCGTGATGCGCTTACCCTCATCACACACTCGGAACCCGCTATTCGCTGGGTTCGCCTGACGCAACACACCACAGAAGGAGAGATGGCCATGGCACAGCAAGTCGGGATAGGGTTGGGCCGGTCGGGGGCATTCGTTGTGTCTGTCACCAAGAACAAGGCAGAAACGACGAGCATCGCCTCCGATATCGATCAGACGCGTCGTCCACTGCGCGGCACCGAGGGGCATTGTACAATCATCCCGGAACACCGCCTGCGGCGGCGCCGGGATGAGTTTCTCAAGCGGTTCTACCGCAGCATCGTCCACTCGGTCCGGGATGCCGGGATGATATTTGTCTTCGGCCCTGGGGCGGCCAAGCAGGAACTGATCCGCGAGATGGCTCGAGTCAAGGGGCTAACGTCGCGTGTTGTCGGCGTAGAGACAACGGACAGAATGACTCCTCGGCAAGTGGAGTTGAGGGTGCAGGAGTTCTTCGCCATGTATGCCGCGGCGTCGAACCCATAGTCACGGATTAACACTGACGAGAAGGAGTTGAAACCATGGCAAGAATAGGTCTATTCCTGCTGACGAACTTTGCGGTTATGCTCGTGATTGCAGTCGTCACCAAAGCGCTCGGCGTTGACCAATGGCTGACGCACAGCGGGATCAACTACCAAGGCTTGCTGGTCTTCTCGTTGATCGCGGGCTTCGCGGGGAGCTTCTTCTCGCTGCTGATCTCGAAGATCATGGCGAAGATGTCCTACGCCATCCACGTGATCGACCCCAGGAACCCCAGCAACGACGAGGAGCGCTGGCTCATCCAAACCGTGCAGGCTCTGGTCCGCGACGCCAACATCCCCATGCCGGAGGTCGGCGTCTACGAGAGCGAGGAGGCCAACGCCTTCGCCACAGGACCGACCCAAAGGCGCTCCATCGTGGCGGTCAGTTCGGGCCTGCTCGCTCGGATGAATCGCCGTGAGGCGCAGGGAGTACTCGCCCATGAGGTCTCGCACATTGCCAACGGCGACATGGTCACCATGGTACTGCTCCAAGGGGTCCTGAACACGTTCGTCCTGTTCCTCTCCCGAGTCGCTGGGTTCGTGATCGACTCTGCCTTGTCAAAAGGCCGGGACGAAGAACGACGGGGGGGTGGCATCGGCTACTACATCGCGGTCTTCGTGTGCCAGATCGTCTTCTCCGTCCTGGCCAGCGGCATCGCCATGTGGTTCTCACGCCACCGCGAGTTCAGGGCGGACGCCGGAGCCGCGAAGCTCTGTGGGAAGCAGGCGATCATCGCCGGGTTGGAAAAACTGAAGATGATCGTGGACGGTGGCGGCGAGAACGATCAGCGCTCGCAGGCGCTGAATGCGTTCAAGATCAGCGGGGGCAGATCCCTGCTCCGTCTCTTCTCGACGCACCCACCTCTCGCAGACCGCATCGAAGTGCTGAAGCGCCTGTGACCCCACCGCCAAGCCCATCACCATCCGGACCAACCTCACCCCGCTGGAAGGCGGCTGGGCCAGGATCGAGAGCTTCGTGGTCCGGGGCTATGGGCAGGCGCTGGGGTGGTACCGTTACCACCCTCGAAGCCTTGGCGTCTGGGTCGCCACGCGCAGGTCGCAGCCTCCCATCTGGCTGAAATGGCCAGATGGGGTGAGGCTTCCCAATGCATGAGGCGCGGGCAGACGATCACACTCTCCCCGCGCACGCCCTGCAGCCCGCATCCGATGACCTCCAGTCCAGCGATCAGTCCTCACTGAGCCAGCCGGCGATGAGCCCGACGACCGCAAGGGTGAAGCCGGGGACGCCCACAAACAGGAAGATCAGCGTCCCAAGCATCCCGGCGCCCTCGTTCCCTGGGCTGCCGCCGACGATCCTGCCGGTATAGGCCCACGGGAAAACACCGACGAGAAGCATCAGAAGAGCAGTGTAGATGATCGTCCTCTTCGAGAAGAGTGGGGTGTCGAAGAGAAGGCCCCTTGCCGACGCGACGAGGCCGTAGAGGGTGAGCACGGGGGTGACAGCGAAGACCGCCAGGCTGGATATGGAGCCCCTGCCCGGAGGCCCTCCGGCTGCCGCAAAGCGGTCGCACCCCCACGCCAGCAGGACAGCGCCGACAGATAGAAGAAACCCGAGAAGACCCGTACGCAGGCGGTTTGAGATTGCCATGATCGGCGAGTCCTTCGCGAGTCTGCCACCACCCGCAATCTGGCCTCGTTGGGGCCAGGGCGCCAATCGGCCCCCTCTGTATCGCCGCCAATATCCCCCGCTCTTCCGGCCGTTCGCCCGCCCTTTGCAGCCGCGCCCGCCGCGGGGTATCTGTAACTGCGGGGGTCGCGGGTGAGTTGGTGATCCTGCGAACCGCTGAAGGCCCGTGACCGCCATGAAGGCATGGCGCCTGGCGGTCGAAACCTGACTGCTGGCCCATCAGGCCATCGGCGTGAGTCCAAACCGAGTGTCATCCACTTCCCGTCCTGGAAAGTTCTCATGATCGGCTTGGCGCCACACGTTGGGGACCTCCTGGTGTTAGAGAACATGTCCACCCATGAGAACCGCATCCGGGATCTTGCTTTCTTCGCATCGGAACCTGTCATGGAAGTGACCCCCGTCGCCGACGGTAAAGGCGCGAATTACATCGCGACCACAGCCCTGCGGAAGTACTTCGTGAAGACCCGGACGCTCAAGCGCGACCGCTACCATTCCGTGGATATCCGGCACGAATACGCTGCACTTCGCGCTGTGGGTGAAGCCGGGCTGGGGCCCAGGGCCTTGCACATCAGCGCTGACGGCCGGACCCTCGTCATGGAATACCTTGAGGGTACACCTTGTCAGTCGACCAGCATCAAGTCGGAAGCGAACCTCCCTCGCGCGGCGCGAGCCCTTCGGCAGTTGCATGCGGTGGATCCCCTCGGCGTCAGGTACCACTTCGAGGCGGTCCTCGACCACTACTTGCTGGCCCTGTCGGGGAACCCTCTGTTGACCGCGGATGGCGTCGAGAGCGTCCGCTGGGTGCTCGCCCTGTGCCAACAGTCTGTGGGCCATGCCCGGCTGGCGATGTGCCACGGTGACCTCGGCGCCCAGAACCTCATGGAATCCGAAGGCATCAAGTTCATCGATCTGGAAATGGCCGGGGAGAACGACCTCCACTTCGACGTGGCGATGTTCATTCTCTTCAACGGCTTGAGCGCTGAAGAGGAGACCCGTTTCCTCGGGATGTACGGCACCGGAGTCCATCTGGAGAGGCTCAGGCATGTGAAGCTGGCCGTGAGTGCCAGAGAGGGACTCTGGGCATTGTCGGAGATCACTGACGGCAAGACGGATGCGTTGTACCCCCACTGCGCCTCGGCCCATCTCGCCACGATCGATAGGGCGAGGCGAGCCTGAACGGGTGAGTCGCGCCGGGCCTCGGGATGAGAATAGCCACCCACAACCCGCCGCACGCCTTCGTCCAGAGACTGCGGCGTGGCAGGCTTTCGGCTTCCGCCTCTTGTCCGCGTTTCGCGCGTTTCATCTCATCCTCCCCGCCCCTGCCGCCCTCTTCGCCGGCCCCTGCTCCAGCCCATTGCAGCCGCGCCCGCCGCGGGGTATCGTTGCAGACGGATCGCGCGGGGTAAGTTGGCAATCCCGCGAACGACCGGAGGCCCGTGACTGAGGGTGGGTCGCTCTTCGAGCGGCGGCGACCTGAAGCTGGCTGGCATCGATCATGGACTGGGACAGGTCAACCTTGCGGAGATAGGCAAGCTGCTGCGCAGCAACGCCAACGGGAAAGGGATGAGTTGAGAGCACAGGCATGGGACTTCTGCGTCTTGACCGATACCAACGGCAGGCTAGTCACAGCAGTTTTCGCTGGCTCCTCCGATACGTATGTGTGGCCGAGGACGAGCGATGTAAATCAGGGAAGATTCGCCAGATCGTCTCGGTGTAACGAGGATCAGGCTCTGGAGCGAAGGCTGGAGGAAGCCGGAACTCAGTGACGTGTGCAAGCTGAATGTCGGTCGTTTCGCGGCTCTGGCCGACTCCCCGAGCGCCGCAGCGCTTCCTGGTAGGCCGCAGGCAAGACTAGGCTGCCCGCGCGGCCAGTCAGGCGGCACGTCAGGAACTCACGGTGTGCCCCTCCCCAGAAAACAGAGGACATGGACATGAAGCTCGATGCTGGCGCCCGGAAGGCAAGAGATCTCTCGGCACCCTACCGTGTCAGCGATGGCAGCGCTTTCCGCCTCAAGGACGTCGATCCGGGCGACACCGGAGGCATCGGTAGCAGCCAGAAGCCGCTCGCCAAGGAGGTCCTCGCGGCCGGAGTTGCGGCCTTGTCGGATCTCCAGGATCGGCTCTACGCCCAAGACTCCTGGGCCGTGCTGCTCATCATCCAGGCCATGGACGCTGCCGGCAAGGACGGCGTCATTAAGCATGTCATGTCTGGCATCAACCCGCAGGGCTGTCAGGTCTACTCCTTCAAGGCGCCCTCGAACGAGGAACTGGACCACGACTACCTGTGGCGCTGCCAGAAGTGCCTGCCCGAGCGCGGTCGCATCGGCATTTTCAATCGCTCCTACTACGAGGAGGTGCTGGTGGTGCGGGTGCACCCAGAGTTGCTGGCCCGACAGAAGCTGCCACCGGCACTGCTTTCTGGACGGCTCTGGAAAGAGCGCTACGCGGACATCCGCCACTTCGAGCGCTACCTCGGCCGAAACGGCGTCGCGGTGCGTAAGTTCTTCCTCCATGTTTCCCTGAAGGAGCAAAAGAAGCGCTTTCTGGAACGGCTCGAAAACCCGGAGAAGAACTGGAAGTTTTCCGCGGCAGACGCCCGCGAGCGCGAGTTCTGGCCCGACTACATGAAGGCCTACGAGGACATGATCCGCAACACCGCGACGGACGAAGCGCCGTGGTACGTGGTCCCCGCCGACAACAAGTGGTTCACACGCCTGGTCGTCGTCGGCGGGGTCATCGAGACGCTCTCTTCTCTGGACCTGAAGTACCCCGCGGTTAGCCCTGAGAAGAAGGCCGAGCTGGAGACGACGAAAGCCGCACTCCTGAACGAATAGGGAGGCTGCCCCGCCGGTCAAGAGCCGCGGCGTTTCCAGTCATTGCGGGAACCGAGAGCGCGGCGGGCGGCTTGTGAGTGTCCCAAGACGGCAAGCGTCGTATCTGACCCCTCTGGCAACGGGGTGGCATGCGGGGCTACGGTAGGGGAGTCGGTGCGGTCCACCAGGCCGTGCAAGAGGAGGCGGCACAGTTCCTCGATGCGTACCTTCTTCTGGGGGACGGTGCCTCTGATCCCCAGGCTGCCGAGTCCCCGACACTTGTGCTGGAGTTGGTACCCGTCGAACAGGAGCCAACGCGGGGGTGGGGCCACTCACAGCGGCCGTTCTGGTACCGTTCCCGATGGCGGCCATGAGAGAGTTGGTGAATCTGCCGAAAACGTCACTTGGTGGATTTGGGCCAGATTTCCGTCCACCAGCAGGGCGGTTTCCAAAGCAGATTGGGGCGATTCAGGAGGGGGATGTAGGACTGCCCATCCCCCCTTCCAGAAGGCGGTCCCGCTCCTCACTCTGCGCTCTCCTCCAGCCCGTTGACGACCGGGCTCCTACCTCTGCTGACAGCGCGTTTCGGGAACGCATGTCTACATGTTCACTGATGCCTCTTTGGGCCATGTACTTACAACTTTCTATCACCATGATGTAGGGGAACGAGACAACATCATGACATCGACAGATAAAGGGCACCGATCATGGCTGCAATCACAGTCAACCTGGACGCCGACCAGCAGCATGCGCTGGAACTCATACTGAGCGGCGGCAACGTGTTTCTGACCGGCAAGGCGGGAACTGGCAAGAGCACCGTTCTGAGGCTGTTCCGGGAGCTTGCCCCCAAGGGCACCGTGTTCCTGGCGCCAACCGGGCTGGCTGCCCTGAATATCGGCGGCAGCACCATCCACCGGTTCTTCGGTTTTCACGCCGGCATCCTGCCCCCCAACTACCAACCCGCGATGGAACCTGAGCAGCAGGAGCTGATCAGCATGGCCCAGACCATCGTCATCGACGAGATCTCGATGGTACGGAGCGACCTCTTCGCCGCCATGGACAGCATCCTCAGGTCCATTGCACCCCCTGACTGCCAGAACCGTGCTTTCGGTGGCAGGCAGATCATAGCTGTGGGCGACTTCTTCCAGCTACCGCCGGTGGTCACAACCGGAGAGGAGGAGAATCAACTTCTAGGGGACTTCGGCGGGATCCATGCGTTCCAGACGCGGTCCTGGGAACTGGCATACTTCGAGACTGCAGCGCTGAGACACCCCCACCGACACGCTCTGGACGCTGAGTACCTCGAAGTGCTGGACGCCCTTCGGCGAGGTGTCCTGGACCAGTCCGGCAGGACGCTGGAAATGTGCGTCTCCTGGCTCAACAGCCATGCGACGATCAGTGACCCACCGCATGATGTGACCGCCATCTGCACCACAAGAACCTCGGCCGCCGCCATCAACTACGTGCAGGACGCCAGGATCCCCAGCCCGGTGGTGGTTGCTACGGCCATGGTGCAGGGCCGTTTCGACGAGGATACCTACCCGACAGAGACTCGACTGGAGTACCGGATCGGCTCGCGCGTCATGCTGCTGAAAAACGTTCTCGCGGGTTGCGGCTTCGAATATGTGAACGGGGACATCGGGGCGGTGGTGAACTTGCGCCTCGACGGCTCGGCAGTCGAGATCGTGCTGGACAGCGGAAAGCCCGTTACCGTGACGGCGCAGACCTGGCTGAACTGCGAGTATGCTGTGGGCCTGGATCCTGCCACAGGACGGCACTGTGTCGACCAGAAGGTGGTCGGCACGTTCACACAACTGCCGATGAAACTCGCGTATGCGATCACCATCCACAAGTCCCAAGGCATAACTCTGGACAGAGCCCATGTCCATCTCGGCCGGGGAGCGTTTGCCTTCGGGCAGCTTTACACCGCCCTATCCAGGTGCCGTTCTCTGGCGGGACTCTCGATCGACCGATGGGTGTACCTACAGGATGTGATGGTCGACCCCCTTGTCGCCGCTTTCCATGAGTGGCTGACGTATCGGGAGCTCGGCCCCATCATGGCTCAAGATCGGCTACTTTGAGGGACACTGCTCAAATGGGTAGAAACAGGATCCCCCTGTTACGGCGTTTGATGCGCCGTAACAGGGGAGCGCTCTCAGATGGCCAATTCCCTGCGACAACTATGGCCGACCATAGCCATCACGGTGCTGTTCCCTTGAGTCCTGACCAGACTCATCGTCATTGAAGGTCCCCTGGGCCGTTCTGGGTGGTCGGCGACCACCGTCACTCCCACGCCCATCCTGCTGCGAAGGCGCGCCAGCGCTCCCGCCCCAGGCATTGTCCAGCCTGTCCGCAAGCCGACGCAGGGAGTCTGCAGTCCTCGGACACACGTCGTTCAGAGCAGGGAAAGGCGCTTCTCTGCCGGGAGCCGTGATGTTACCGACCGCTTCAGCCAGTTCCCGCAGTTTGTCCACGGTGTTGGGTGAAACACGGAACTGCAAAGCAGAGCCGCCCACCGTGACCAGACTTGCGCCGTTCTCCTTCACCCAGCCATGCACCTCGGCGCTTAGGGGAACTAGTCCCCGAATACACACATCCGTGACGTTGTCAGACCATGGCTTCACAAGGACCTGCGTGAACGGTCCATCAAACCTGCCGTCAGGGCCACGTTCGTTATCCCCCCTGTCGTCTGCTACGAGTATCGAAACTCTGCCGCTCTTCTCTGCATCCCTCAGTGGGTACAGCGGGGCGTATACACCCCCCAACTTCTCTGCGAGTTTGTTCTGCATCGTTGCTTCCTTCTTGTTTCGATTTTGGTTAGCGCCGCCTTGTGACCCGAATTGACCAACGAGATGCCTGGTGTCCATTGCCTGCCTCCATCATTTCGCTCTACCCACGCCTAGTTCTGCCCGATGCACACGCACGCGAGTGGCCAGTGCCATCGCCCCGTTACCACTGATCCTCCGACACGAACCGGGACACCTGTCATACGCGCCAGTAGTCGTGGAGCACCATCGCCAACCGACGGATGGCCCGAGATGTCCGGCGGCAGATGTAGCTGTAGGCGCCCATGCTGTCGGGAGGGGCGTTGGGGCCGATCATCGCTTCGATAAGACCAGCAAGCTCATTCAGAAACTCCACGGTACGTCGACCGACCGGGAACTCGAGGACCACCCCTGCTAACGTTGAAATGCTTGCCCCCACCCTGAGCGCCCACGTCAGTATCTCGTTGCTTTGCAGGGCATCCCATCGAAGGCAGACGCTCACCGTGTCCGCATCCCTTACCCGAGCAACGACTTGGCAGGTGACCGCGTGGGGTTTACCCGGAGTGCCTGCGCGGCCCTTGCCACCATCATCGATCATGAAAACGTCGTTCTCGTCAGGGCCTCCGAATCCCATGCCAGCGGCCTCGCAGTAGTTGTCAGACAGGCACTGCCTCAGCGTGTACATAGTGCGACTCTCCTTCTCTAGAACTATTGGAATCTATTGCTGTGCTGTTTGTTATGATCTTAGTGCCTTCACATAATAGCCATCGTGAGTAAAATAAAACAGATCCCGTATCCTCGACGATCCCGCTCTCCGCGCAGGTGCAATACGGAGTGGGGGAAGAGCCCAAGAGCACGTTCGTCTGTCGGCCATCGCCAGGGTTCACTCAGTGGGACGCCGCTTCATGCCTACTTCCTGCGGTTCTCGGGAAAAGCCGAGAATGTGCCGTTGGGCCAAATCGGCTGATTTCCGCCAGGCAATACGGTTGATTTCTCTCCAGAACTGACGGATTTCGAGGGGGCATGGGCTACCCCCTACGCAAGTGCCCTAGGAAGGCCACGGCGGGGTAGTTCGGCCATGCCGAAGTTTCACTGGAAGTGTCTGGAGCAGAAAGCATAGCCAGAGCCCGGCGCATGGGTTGCGCTGGCAGACCTGCATTGCCAGTGCGCGCCAGGTGGTTATGTCTCTGAGGTACCGGATTGGGCGTGACCTGACCGAAGGGCGGCAGTTCTCCAGCCAGGTCACGAACCAAGGCTTGTACGGCATGGCCGCAGCCGAGTAGCACCCACTGCTGCTTGGCACGGACAGTTACCACGTCCGCGAGCTGCCGAACGCAATGTCATCATCCGCCGCGTTGGTCGATGTCTCGACACGCGCAATGCGAGAGAGCGCGCGGAAAGCGCTGCTGCAGTCCCCCTCAAAGCCAAGCCACCCCCAGTGGATCATCAACACAGGCGCAGTGCTCGGGTCACCATCGAGCCCGCAGTAGTCGATCAGGCCGCCTCGCTGGGTAGTCTCGATCTCCCGTGCCCAGAGAAGATTCGCCTTAGCCAAGTGCAGATCATGGCTCCAGCTAAACTGCGCGTCAACGAGCAAGACGACGACATAGTGAGGGTCCGAAGAATACTCCGGATGCTTCTGCACCCAAATGTGATGTGACGCAATTCCTTGCTGTTGAAGGTATGCCGCGAATCTACGGCAGAACCGCTTGATGGCGCGGTTGTCTTCAGAACAGACCCAGCCTGGGGGGACCCGAATGTCGAGCATCACAGCTGCAGTCATTCCGCCGCGATTCGACCTGTCGTGAAGAAGATCCTCCAACACGTCCAAGATCTCGGTGCGCAACCCGAAACCTGGTCGAGTTTCGATGGCTAAGCCCCTGTAGGTTGGTTCGTAGGTTAGGCCACTCGTTTGCATGGTGTAAGTCCTTTGTGTTTGGTTGGTTGCGTGCTCCATATCGAGCAAATTATGATCGCGGATGGTAAAAAAGTAGTTGACCGTTCCCTGGGCGATCCTGCACACCCCCGCAGGCCGAGCGGAGAATGGGAGAGGGGCCGAGGAGGAACGCTCAACTCGGGAAGAGGTTCAGGGCGACTGGGGAGAGCGAGGGGCAATGAGCGTTGGCGCAAAGCGCCGACTTCTCGGTGGGGCCATTGGGCTGGCCGTTCTTGGTCCCGCTCTTGATGGCGACCACGTTGGCAGCCATCCCGTCAAGGATCCGCCTACGTGCGACGACAGCATTGCGCACAGAACGTGGCAGAGTCTCAGCGATCAGTGGCCCGACGGCCAGGAGCATGGCTCCGTGGATCGATGATACTCCGTGCTTCGATTTAGCCATCCTTGAGAAAAGCTGAATCTGCGACCTTGGACGCAATAGGCTGGATTTCACCAGGCCAGGGGGACGCGGTTCAGCCAGGATAGGGCCGATGCCGAGCGGGGATGGGGTACTCTACAGGGTGCCCAAAAATAGGGTGTACCGCAGTGCCTATGCCAGATGCTCGATACTGCCTGTAACGGTTTCGCCTCACGTCAGGAGGTGAGCAAGAACTACCTGGGCAGGATGAGGTTATCCTGCCCAGGCATGACCTGAATAGCAAGCC
>CAIZKT010000238.1:0-3110 GCA_903933565.1 uncultured Victivallales bacterium
AGCCGCGGCCGCTCCATTCTCTGGACCGCCCACGGCCTCGTGGGCAGTGGCCGCGAGCTGCGGCCCCAGCCGGGGGCTCCGCTGAACTCATAACTCATAACTCATAACTCAGAACTCTAAACCCAGGATGAATCAGATGAAGATCAAGCTGTCGGACCACTGCCTGCGCTCGCTTGCTACGGCCCTTCTCCTGGCCACGCTGCCGGGCGGCGGCAGCGTTCGGGCGGCGGACTTGCAAGGGAACCTGACCGTCAGCGGCGAGGTCGGGGTCGGCACGGGGACTCCGGCGACCAGCGCGCAACTGGACGTGTCGAGCACGACCAAGGGGCTGCTGCCGCCGCGGATGACCGCGACGCAGCGCGGCGCCATCGCCTCGCCGACCGCCGGGCTGCTGGTCTACCAGACCGACGCGCCGGTGGGGCTTTACAGCTACAACGGCACGGAGTGGGCGCAGGTCGGGGCGAGCGTGTCGGCCGATGCGATCCTGCCGGATCAGAGCGGCAATGACGGCAAAGTCCTGACCACCAACGGCAGCACGGTAAGCTGGGGCACCGCGGCCGGCGGCGGCTCGGTCACCGAAGTCAGCGGCACCTCCCCCATCACGGTGACCAACGGCAGCACCACGCCGGCCATCAGCCTCGGCACCGTCGGCGTGGCCAAGGGCGGCACCGGCGCCACCACCGCGGCAACCGCCGCCGCCGCACTCCTGCCCGCGCAGGCCGGCAACACCGGCAAGTTCCTGACCACCGACGGCAGCGGCGTCCTGACCTGGGGCGCGGCCGGCGGCGGCTCGGTCACCGACGTCACCGCCTCCAGCCCGCTCGCCTCCAGCGGCGGCACCACCCCAAATCTCACCCTGCCCGTCGCCTCCACCTCGGCCGACGGCTACCTCGCCAGCGCCGACTGGACCACCTTCAATGGCAAGGTCTCCAGCAGCCGCAGCGTCAGCACCACCGCCCCGCTCAGCGGCGGCGGCGCGCTGTCTGGCGACCTGACCCTCGCCCTGCCCGTCGCCACCGGCTCCGCCGACGGCTACCTCGCCAGCGCCGACTGGACCACCTTCAACGCCAAGGAAAGCGCCCTGAGCTTCAGCTCGCCCCTGAGCCGCACCCTCAACGCCATCTCGCTGGCCGTGGCCACCTCCACGGACAGCGGCTACCTCTCCAGCAGCGACTGGACCACCTTCAACAGCAAGATCGGCGGCTCCGGCACGGCCAGCTACCTGCCCAAATTCACCGCCAGCGGCACCGTGGGCGACTCCGCCCTCTTCCAGGACGCCACCGGCAAGGTCGGCATCGGCACGGCTACGCCTCTGCGCTCGCTGCACAACGGATCGCGCGAGATCATCATTACCGATGCCCAGACCGGGGTTGCGAATTGGCAGAAATGGGGGTTCTATAGCGGCGCCGATTCAGTCAACAGCAACAAGGAATCGCTCCACTTGGGAATCCTCAACGACGTCGGCAGCGCAGAAACGCTGGCTGTCATGCACTTCCTGGCCTCCGGCCGCGTCGGCATCGGGACGCCGACGCCCGGCTACCTGCTCGACGTCGCCGGCGCGATCAACGGCACCGCCATCACCATTGGCGGCGTGCCGGTGGGTACGTCCACCAGTGACTACTGGAGCGCCACCGGCGTCAACGGCGCGATCCAGTACTCCGGCGGCAACGTCGGCGTGAAGAACGCCACCCCGGCCTACACCCTGGATGTCGGCGGCGACGTCAACGTCACCGGCAATTTCCGCATCAACGGCGCGCTTCTGGGCGGCACCGGCACGGTGACCAGCGTCACCGGCGCCGGCGGCAGCACCGGGCTGACCCTCGGCGGCGGTCCGATCACCACCACCGGCACCCTGACCCTGGGCGGCACCCTGGCCCTGGCCAACGGCGGCACCGGCGCCACCACCGCCGCGGCCGCCCGCACCAACCTCGGGCTGGGCACCGCGGCCACTCTGGCGGCAACCAATGCAAACACCGCTAGCACCGTGGTGGGACGCGACCCCTCCGGCAACTTCAGCGCCGGCACCATCACCGCTTCCCTGACCGGCACCGCCAGCAAGGCGACGAATCTGGTCGGTGGAAACAGAACGACCTTGTATGGTGCCATGCCCTATCAGTCGGGCATCGACGCCACGACCTGGGTGAGTCCTAACACCAGCACCACCAAAAAATTCCTGCGCATGACCGGTTCCGGCACCAATGGCGCGATACCGGCCTGGGACACCCTTGTTGCGGCGGACATCCCGACGCTCAACCAGAACACCACCGGCACGGCCGCCAACGTCACCGGCACCGTCACTGTCGCCAACGGCGGCACCGGCCTGACCGGTTACGCCGTCGGCGACCTGCCCTATGCCTCAGCGGCGACGACGCTTTCGAGACTCACCGCAGGCGCCACGGGCAATGCGCTCATCTCCGGCGGCGCGACCACCGCGCCGAGCTGGGGCAAGATCGGCCTGACCACCCATGTCAGCGGCTTCCTCCCCGTGGCCAACGGCGGCACCGGCACCGCCACCGGCTCCATCACCGGCACCGGCGCGCTCACCCTTGCGGCCGGGGGGACAGACCTAAACGTCACCCTCACCCCCAGCGGTGCCGGCTATTCCATGCTGGGCGGAAATGTGGCCATTGGAGGAACCGCCGCAGCCACGACCAAACTGAACATCGTGGATACCAGCACCACCGTCACCAAGGGGCTGAATATCGCCAAGTCCGGAGCGGTCGCTGGCAATGCCTATGGAGCGAACCTGATTGTCAGCGGGGCAACTGGCTGGAACACGGGCGTCGGAGGGCTTGCAGCCGGCACGGGGACATACAACGCCGGACTCTATGGGCAGGCAAGCGGTGCAAGTACGAGTGCCAACTTCGGGGTTTACTCTATTGCGCAGGGGGGGACTGCTCAGAACACCGGGATACTCGGGTCGGCATCGGGAAGCACTGGCACAAGCAGTTACGGCGGATACTTCGAGAACTCCGCCACCATCACCAGCGCGAAATACGGTGTGTTTGCGCGAGCCGTCGGCAACTCCACCGGGGCCAACTACGGCGGTTATTTCTCCGCCACCAATACCGGCGCGGCCTACGCCCTGGTCACCGAAGCCGGCAATGTCG
>CAIZKT010000239.1:0-37078 GCA_903933565.1 uncultured Victivallales bacterium
CTCCCGCCGGAAGTCTCCCCCAAGAGTCACGTGACCCGTTCTGCTCGCCGGAGGCGGAGACGATCGAAACAGAAGCCCCTACTGAACTGACCTGCGCCCCCCAGGTTCGACGGGGCTCTGGCATTGGTATCAGAGCGCGGCGATATTGCCAAGCGGAGCGGTTGTCCGCGGCTCCCCGGTTGCGGCCGCTGGTCGGCGCGATAGGTGGTCGGCACTCGGCGGGAATGAGTGCCGACTGCGGAGAGGGTTTCGAGCCCGACCGCGACGCAGAGGCGTGATCCTGCAAGGAGGTGGTGAGATGGCCAGTGAGAAGAGCGCATTGCGTGCCGGCATTTCCCGGCGCTGCATCACCCCGATCCGACCGGTATTTCAGAGCGGCTACAGCCGCAGCGCCAAGTCTGAAGGCGTGTACCAGCAGCTGTATGCCCGAGCCCTCATGCTCGAGGACCAGAGCGGGCGGCGCTTGGCGATCCTGACCGCGGAGCTGCTCGACTTCAGCGACTCGCTGGTGGCGAGCATCAAGGCCGGGGTCCAGGCGCGTCTCGGCCTGGCGGCGGATCAGGTTCTGCTGTCGGCCTCGCACACGCATTGCGGTCCGGTGGTGGACGACCACATCAGCAACCTCTACCCCGAGGTCGACATGGAGTATGTGCAGTGGTTGGGCCGGACCTGCGTCGACGCCATCTGCGCCGCGGCCGAGGAATTGCTGCCGGTGAGCGCCCAGTTCGCCACCGGCCGCGCCGCGTTCGGCATCAACCGTCGGCGGCCGGACTTGCCCGGGTGTCCCATGATGCCGAATCCCAGCGGGCGCTGGGATCCCGAGGTCGGCGTGGTACGGCTGATTCGCGCCAGCGGCGAGACCTTGGCCGTGCTATTTTCGTACGCTTGTCACGCCACCGTCATGGGTGGTCAGCTCATCGGCGGCGACTATCCAGGACAGGCGCAACTCAGTTTGGAGCAGGAGTTCCCCGGCGCCAACGCCATGTTCTTAGCCGGCTGTTTTGGTGACGTGCGGCCGCGCTTGATCAACGCCCAGGGCCGGTTCAAGGGCGGCACGCTGGACGACGTGCGGGCTCTGGGGCGGGAGATGGCCCTGGCGGTGATGGCGGCGCTGGCCGGCCCGGTGCAGGACATCACCGGGCCGTTGCGGTACGGGCTGGCCACGGTGGCACTGCCTTACCAGAAGGCGTTGACCGAGGCTGAGTTACGGGCCAAGGCTGGTGGGGGTGACAGCTCCGAAGCGCGCTGGGCCAAGGCGATGCTCGAGCGCCTACAGCGCGACGGGGCCTTGCCGACTACGCGGCCCAGCACTGTCCAGAGCCTGGGGATCGGGCCGTTTCGGCTGGTCGCCTTCAACGATGAGATGTGCCTGGGCTACCAGCTTGGGGTGAAGCAGGCGCTGGCGCCGACACCCGCGATCGTGGCGGGGTACTGCGGCTCGTCGCGCTCCTATGTGCCGACGGCGGACATGCTCCCCGAGGGCGGGTATGAGGCCTACAGCAACATCTGGGTCTACCTGGAGCCGGCGCCGCTGGCGGCGGAGACCGAGTCGATCTTGCTGGACGCGGCCCTGCGCCTGGCGCGGCAGTAGGGTCCTGCGAGGTGGCCTCAGTAGGGTGCGCGAAACCGGCTGACCCGCCGCAGCGGGCTCTACTACGTACGCGACGCATCGCAGCCTGGAAGTCTCAGTCCGGTATATCCGGCCACGGCCGGAGGCAACGCTGGAGAGGGTCTTCAGCGTTGCGCCGCTCACCGTGGCGCGCGACGGACCAGAACCTGCAGCCTCGCACTCGCGTAACTGCTGGCGTTCTTGGCGAAGGTCCAATCAGGATGCGGGCCCACGGCGTTGCCGATGCCGAGGTCGGCGCCGCCTATGGTTTTCCAGTTGTTGTAGGCGAAGAGGGTCTGTTTGGCGGCAGGATTGTGAACCTGCATCGAGCCATGGCCATTGGGCACGTCGTCACTGATCGCATCAGCGAAATCGTAGGCGTTGTCGGAGGCCCCCTCGACCTTGGCCGCGTTGCCGGGCGCATAGTTGCAGGGCCAGAACTCGAGGTATCCAGCCAGGTTGTCGCCCGTCACGATGCCAGCGACGTTGCTGCGGACCTGCATGCCGGTCACCGCCTGTTGGAAGCGGGCTGCGGTAGCGAAGGCGGGCACGCCGATCTTGTCGGGATCGGGGCTGAAGGCGTCCAGGCTGACAAAGACGAACTGCGGCTTCCCGTCGCCTTTCCGCAGGATCAGAAAGTAGGCCACGCGGTCAAAGGCGCCGGTGATGTCCTGGCGGCGATCGACGCTGTAGACGACGCGGTCGTTGACGTAGGTGATGTTGGGCAGATCGACGCTGTAGAGCAGGGCGTACTCTTTGGCCTCGGGCACATTGGCGTCCAGGTCGGCACGAACCGGGATTTCGCCAGCGCGGCAGGCGCTGGCCGGGAGGTCGGCCTGGTTGGTCAGATTGGGCGTGGCCAGTTTGTCCCAGGCGAACCGCATGGCGACCGGGCTCTTGACCGCCGGCGAGGAGAGCACGACCGCGGTGCCGTCGAGCCCCGCCGTTGCCTTGACGAAGAGCCCATTCTCGCCGATGATCTCGAACCCGTCCGGAGCCTTGTCGTCGCGCGTCTTGAGGCCGCCCTCGGCCTGATCGAAGATGACGCGCAGGGTTCCGGGTCCGACCGTCATCTCGCGGAATAGCGGGCCCCGGCAGATGGTGTCCTGGCGGCCGTAGGTCTCATGCAGGGCAAGGAGGGCGAGGCGGCGACCGACTTCCTGCTTGTTCTTGGGGTGGATGTCCTTGACGTCGCCGACGTCATGGATGACGGCCATGCCGGTGTGCGGAATGACCTTCTCGATGGCGGCCTGGGCTTCCCAGAATGTGGGCAGGCGCTGCGGATCCTCCTCGCCGTAGGGCCAGGGCGCAATCTGCACGTAGTAGTACGGCAGGTCGGGCTTGTTCCACACCGTGCGCCAGCCCTGGACCAGCGCCTTGGTCTTCTCGACGTAGGCCATGCCATCCCCGTGGTTGGACTCGCCCTGGTACCAGATGGCGCCGCGGATGCCGTAGGGCACCAGCGGCGCGATCATAGCGTTGTACATGGCGGTGGGATCTCCGTTGCCGGACAGTGGCGCCAGTTCAGGCGGCATGGCGGGAGGCGCGCCGATGACGGTTTCCCGCTGGAGGGCCTGCTGCGCGTCGCCGAGCCAGGCAGCCGTGGCGGCCAGGAAGTCGGCTGCCGCCTTCTGGTGCGCTGCGGTATCGAGGGTGCCGATCTCGACGCGCCGACTCAGCTCCGGCAGCGTGGTGATCTGACGAAAGCCCTCCGGCGGCGCCCACGGTTCGAGCCGTGAGCCGCCCCAGGAGGAATCGATCAGGCCAATGGGGACATTCAGCGTGCGGCGCAATTCGCGGCCGAAGTAGTAGGCGCAGGCGCTGAAGCCGCCCCAAGTGCCCTGCTTGGCCACCGTCTCCGGGGTGCAGCGCACCCAGGTGCCGACGAAGTCCTTCTGCGGCGCCGGATTCGTCACCTTCGGGACATCGATCAGACGGATATCGGGCTCGTCCGCGGCGGCGACCTCCTTTTCGGCGTCGAGACAGATGGAAATCCCCATCTCCATGTTGGACTGTCCCGAGCACAGCCAGACCTCGCCAACCGCCACATCTTCGAAGCTCAGCGTGTTCTTGCCGGTCACGGTCATGGTCAGGTCCCGCGCCACCGCCGTGGCGGGCAGTGCGACGCGCCAGTTGCCCTGAGCGTCTGCGGTCGCCTGGGCCGCGCTTTGACCGAGCTTGACCGTGACCGCCTCTCCGGGTTCCGCCTGGCCCCAGACGGTGATCGGTTCGCCTTGTTGCAGGACCATGTGGCTGCCAAAGATGGCGGGCAACTTGACGTCGGCACGGAGCAGCGCGCCGATCGAGAGCAGAGCCAGGGTTGCACACGCAGTTGCACGACGGGTGTTCATTTCAGGCATTCCTCCGACGGGGTCTCGTAGACGCGGCGGCGTCCTCAATCCAGGTTTGGCAGATACGCGCCGCTGGCTTGCAGACGCTGGAGCAGTTCGCGGACCGGGAAGCCGCGGCTGTCGGTGTTCTTTTCAATCGCGATACTGGCGGCCATGCCGGCGGCCTGGCCGGTGATGTAGCAACCCGGCATGACCCGGATCGAGCCTTGGATGGCGCGGTCGGAACTGATGCAGCGGCCGGCGACGAGCAGGTTATCGAGCCCGCGTGGCGTCAGCACCCGGTACGGGATGCCGTAGCTCTCGCCCTTGCCATAGCGCAAGGTCTCGCGGAACTCCTTCTCGAAGCGCGCATAGTGCTCGGGATCGGGCTTCGAAGGGTGAATGTCCACCGGGTAGCAGTAGCGGCCGATCTCGTCGGGAAATACGGCCCGCGTCTTGAAGTCGTCCACGTTCAGGACGTAGTCGCCCAGGATGCGGCGACTCTCCCGTACGCCCATGAGCGACCCGGAGCCCACCAGTTCGAGGTTCTGAAAGCCCGGGACATAAGTGCGGTAGAAGCTCTCGAACTCAGGCAGCCGCGCGCGGGCCTCGATGAAGTGCTTGGTGAGGGAGCGTTCGTCGGTGGAATCCAGGCCGAAGGCATGGCCGATATTGCCGCCGGTAACATGTCGGCCGACTGGCCACATGCCGGGGTGATGCGGGTCCTTGACGGTGAAATGTCCGTCTTTGAAGGCCTGGTAGAGCAGTTCCTGGACATGCACTCCCGCGGCCCGCCAGGCGGCCACGTCCACGTCCGCCCACAGGCTGCAGAGCGTGCCGGGCATGAGGTTACCGCCGGCGTCGCCCTTCTCGAACGGTGCGCCAGCCCAGGCCGCCAGGTCGCCGTCACCGCTGCCATCGATAAACATCCGAGCGCGAACCGCGAACAGGCCGCTCTTGCCCCAGCAGATGGCTTGCTCGACGTGGCCGGCCTGTGCCATCACGTCCAGCACCGTGGTCTGGAACGAGAACTGCACGCCCGCAGCCACCATCAGGCGGTCGTAGACGCGCTTGAGCAACTCAGCGGGTATGGAGTTGTCGGGGAGCGCGGAGTTGGCGCCCTTCTCCGCGGTCAGGGCAGTGAGTACCTCGCGGCCGATGCCGTCCGCCAGAAAGTTCACCCCGTCGGAGAAGGCCATGAACACCGGCACCATTGCCGCCGTGCCCATGCCGCCGAAGCAGGTGTGCGCTTCGGCCAAAAAGACGCTGCGGCCCTGGCGCGCCGCGGTCAGGGCCGCGGCCACCCCGGCGGGACCACCGCCGGCGATGAAGATGTCGACCTCGTGTCGGAGCGGGATGGAGCGCGTGTAGGCGATCTGTTCAGCCATAGGGACCTCGATCAAGGTTTGACCACGGAGTTGTGTGCCGAGCCTGGACTCCTGCCGCAACCTGTTCGCAGAGGCCCGGTTTAGGCCTGCCCCAGTCCACCCCGTTAATGTACCCGGTATCGGTGGGTCCGCCAGGGTCCTGCCGTCGGGCGCCCGGCAGCGCCCCCGCGAAGGGTCGGCAGACGGACCGCAGCCCGCGGACACCGCAAAAAAAGCGCCCCTGTCCACGTTGACATAACGGCTGCAATGAATATCGTTGCGTGCGTGTTCCGCAGCGGTAAGCTACTTCTGCAATCCGCCGTTCCCGGGCACGCAGCCCGTTAGGAGATTCGGTTTGATCAGGTCATTGGGCAGTCTGGGCGAGTTGTTTCCGGACAAGGATTTGTGCTGTCGCATCCGCGGCTGCAACAACGTGTGGCGTTTCTCGGGCGAAGATGCCCTGCGCAACGTGGCACGCGGCAAGACGGCTCGCCCTGAACGAATGTGCGACGAGTGTTTCGAGCTTTTCCAGAGGCTCGAAGACAAAGAGGTCAAGTGTTCGCGGGCCGAGTGCGGCAAGACTTGGCCATGGAATCGCTTCCAGCAACTGGAGGCCGTGCGTCAGGGGCGTGGCGACACGCCGCCAAGCAACCTCTGTCGCGACTGCGTGCAAGCACTCCGTGATATCGGCGATCTGCAAGTTCCCTGCCGCATGAAGGGCTGCCAGAACACCTGGACGTGGTACGCCCGCGAGCGGCTGCTTGGCGAGGCCGAGAAGCCGCCGCGGCGGCTCTGTGGGGACTGCTTTACGAAGCTCAACGAACTCCAGGACGCGGCGGTCCCCTGCCGCCTGCGCGGTTGTACCAACACGTGGAGCTGGAACCGCTTCCAACAGCTTGAACACCTGCTCGGCGGCAAGACCGTGGACAAGCCGGCGCGCAAGATGTGCGACTCCTGCTATAAGGCGTTTCAGGAGTTGCAGGATCAGCAGGTGCCCTGCAAGTCCAAGGACTGCAGCAACACCTGGACTTACACCGCCTACGAACAGCTTGAGCACCGCCTGAGCGAAGGCGAGAACCCACCGGTTCCCGAGCGCCTCTGCCCGGACTGCTTCACCTTCTGCCGGACGGCCGTGGATCAGGAGATCCCGTGCCGCAATCGCGGTTGCCACCACACCTGGACCTATAGCCGCATGATGCAGTTGCGCATGAAGCTGAAGGGCCTGCAACGTCCCCCGGCACGCACTTGCGACTCCTGTCAGGGGCGTCTTTCCGTGCTCCAGGACCGCGAGGTGAAATGCGTGATTCCGGGGTGTGTCCGCACTTGGACGTACAGCGCTCCCGACCAGTTGCGGGATGAGTTGACCGGCCGGATCGAAGCCCCCGGTCGGCGCTGCAAAGAGTGCGAGGCGTTCCTTGCTGAACACCAGTCGGTCACCTTGTCCTGCGAGCATTGCCACCAGAGCATCCCGTGGTCGGGGTACGAGCAGCTTATGTGCGAACTGGGCACGTTCAAGAAGCCCACCAAATGCACCAGTTGCGTCGAGCAGTTACTGGCTATGGGCCGGACGCGTGAACCCGAACGGCTCGAACACCACCTCATCATCCGCGTGCCCAGCGCCGGCCGCTGGCACGAAGACGAGTTGATCCGCGAACGCCCGGCGCGCATGGGCCACGACATCCTGGAACGCATGGAGCGGGCCGCGATACGCGTGGTCTGCATCGGCGATGAACTGACCTATTCGCTGGACGACGAGGACCTCAGTTGGCCGTCCCTGTTGCAGCAGCGTCTGTGTGAGCTGTACGGTCAGGACCGCGTGGCCGTGTTGAACGCGGGGATAGCGTTCTGCACCACCGCCCAGGGGGTGGTACGCTTTCCGCGCGACGTCGTGCCGTTCCAGCCCCATCTGGTGGTGTTCTCCTTCTCGCTGGCCGATGCCAGGCTGTATCATCACCGTGAGGAGCAGGCCTGGCGCGCCGAGCTCTCCCCCGAGGCGATGATGGCCGCGTTCGAGCGCTTTGCCGAGTGCTTGAAACGCCTGTCCGGTAAGGCGTTGTACTGGACGCCTAATCCCATCTTCCCGACGGATGAGGGAAGCGGTGAGGCCACGCGATCAGCGGAAAACCGCGGTCACAGCTCCTGGGCCAACGCCCAGAGCGCCGCCCTTGACCAGGCCCTGCGCGTGGCGCACCAGTGCTGCAGTCGCTATGGCATCCCCGGGTTGGACGTCCGGGCCCGGTTTGAGGTAAATGGCGCGAAGAGCGCGCGGAAGTGGATGGGGAGCTGGTATCAGCACAACGATGTGGGCGCCCGGAATATTGCCACGTGGTTGGCCGAGCACGTGGTCCACGAAGGGTTGATTCCGCCCCCTACCGCCAGGCCGCCAGAGTGAATTGGCGACGCCGGGGCGGGCGCGGTTGACGCAACCTGGTGGAATCCGTGGGCGAGAGGGTTTGTAACCACGGGTTTCGACCGATACATTTGCGCACGGTTTTGCGACAGTGTGGGTAAGCGGATGAAGGACGAGGACACACCAGCATGAGTAAGAGAGTCTGGTCAGTCGTGCTTGCGGCGGTGCTTGTGGCAACGGTTCTGACGGGCTGCTCCCGCAAGCCAAAACTGGACTTGAGCGGGTTACGCAACCCCCCGGCTGGCAGCGGTGAAGGGGTCGCGGGAGGGACGTTCAGCCCGCTGGACGGTATGGCGGGCGGCGCCGGTGCTTTCGGTGCGGGGACCGGCGCGGATGGCGCCTGGGCCGGCATGGATAAGCCCTTGGGTGGCGGCGGCGGCAGCAGCAATATCAATGCGATCAACGAGCCTTGGGCTCAAGTGGTGGTCTATTTCGCTTTCGACAGTGCCACGCTCGGCGACTCCGAGATGCCCAAGCTGGAGACGTTGGCCGGGCATCTGCGTGAGCATGCGGACTACATCACGGTGGTCGAGGGGCATTGCGACGAGCGCGGCAGCGACGAGTACAATCGGGCGCTGGGCGAAAACCGCGCCCTGGTCGTGCGTGACCACCTGATCAGTCTTGGCATTGAAGCGGCGCGCCTCGAGACGGTCAGCTATGGCGAAGAGAAGCCGGCCGTCCCCGGCGCCACCAGCGAGTCGCAGCACGCCAAGAACCGCCGCGCGCAGTTTGTGATTGGCACCCGGAAGTAACGCCGTTGATCGACGTCTGTGCGGCTGTCATCCGCCGGGGAACACGCCTTCTCCTGGCCACGCGACCCCCAGGGAGTCGCCTGGCGGGAATGTGGGAGTTCCCCGGCGGTAAGGTGTCTGGGGGGGAGAGCCTGGTCGGTTGTATTCGTCGTGAGATCGCCGAAGAACTGGGACTCGAACTCCTCTCCGCGGTGCAGATCGACACGGTTGAGCACGCCGCCCAGCCGTCCGCAATCCGCCTGCACTTCATGGAATGCCGGATTGCGCCGAACGCTGAGCCGGTCTGCCATGAGGGTCAGCAAGCGGCCTGGTTCACCCCAGAGGAACTCGCGGCTCTGGACCTCCTCCCGGCCGACCGTCTCTTTGCCTCCCGTCTGCTGCCGGGATGCGTCGCCGCCACGGCAACCGTCCTCAAGCCGTCGGCTTGATCCCCAGGGCGACGCCGTCCGCCTCGTCCGCCGCTTCAGTTCCCTATGATCGGCGCCCAGCGCAGTTGCGCCGTTGGCGTGCGGTCGAGCAGCCATTCGCGGCGTCGCCGGAACCCGTTCAGGCGCTCCGCCTGGGCAGGATCGGCAGCGCGGTTGTGCCGCTCCCCGGGATCAGCTTCCAGGTCGAAGAGCAGTTCGCGGGGCTGGTCAGGATCGGGGTAATCAAGGAAGCGGACGTACTTGCAGTGCTCCGTCTGCAGCATCTGCCACTGTCCCGAACACTCGCTGAAGGCGGTGTCGCGTATTCCGGTGGCGCTGCCGCGAACCACGGGCAAGAGCGACCGACAGGGCACGAGGTTGTTGAAGGCAGGCCAGGGTAGAGACAGTTCGGCCTGCCAGTCCAGTCCCGCCGCATCCAGGAGAGTGGCCGTCAGGTCGATGATTTCAGTCGGTGAGGTGATCAGACGCCGGTCCAGGTGGTGCGGGTGCCGCACCAGGGTGGGGACGGTCACGGCTTGGCGGTAGAAGGTGCTCTTTTGGAAGCGCTGGTGGTCGCCCAGCATCTCGCCGTGGTCGCTGGTGAAGAGGATGAGCGTCCGGTCCAGCAGGTTGTCCGCCTGCAGGGCAGCGAGGATACGGCCCACCTGTGCGTCGATCGCCAGGAGCATGGCGCGGTAGGAGCGGCGGAGGGTCCACAGACGTTTCTTGACCGCGGTGTCCAGGGCTCCGTCGGCGTCGACGATAAAGTCGTCCACCTCTTCGTAGGGGACCTGTTGGAGATAGGAGTCGGGCGGGTCGAAGGGGGCATGAGGGCCACAGAAGGAGCCGAAGATGCAGAAGGGCCGGTCCTTGGGGCGTTGGCGCAGGCACTCCAGGATCTTGTCTCCCGTGAGCACGTCGACGTAGTCCTCTTCGGGAAAAGGCCAAGGCTTGCCGGTGAATTCCACCTTGGCGGCTTGGTCGACGTTGCGGCCTTCGACCTCGATGTGGTCCCGGTAAGCCTCCAAAAGACCACGGCGTTCCAGGTGCGCGGCGTGTTCGCAGTAGTTTCTCAGGGCCAATTGCTTGCCGGCGGTTTCCCAGACGTAGTCCAGGCCGAACCCCTGCATGGTTTCACGCAAGGCGACCAGGTCGTGGCCCTGGCCGCGTCCGCGCTGCCAGGGCCAGCCCTGCAGCCAATGGAACTTGCCGATGCCGGCGGTGAAGTACCCGGCCCGCTGCAGCGCCTGGAAGTAGGTCGGGTGCTGCAGGCTGAGATCACCCGACATGCTGAGTGTGCCGATCTGGTGGGTGTACTTGCCGGTGAGCAAGGCGGTGCGGGCCGGCGTACAAATCGGGTTGACCGTGACGCAGTTGCTGAAGGCCGTACCGTCGGCCAGCCGGTCCAAGTTCGGCATAGCGAAGCGGCTGCCGGGAAGAAAACCGACATGGTCGGCGCGGTGTTGGTCGGTCATCAGGAAGAGGATGTTCAGGGGCTCAGTTGCGGTCTTGGGCATGGCGTCCTCCCAGTTTCCCTGGCGGCATTCGCCGAGCGCGGTTCTACAACTCACCGAGGAGAGCGTTGAGGCGGGCGGTCCAGACGGCCTGGGCCAGGGTTTGGCGGGCGGTACCGAGTTGCCGGTCGAGCTCGTGCCATTGGCGGGCGTCCAGGCTGGCCTGGCCGGCGAGGCGTTCGGCGAGCTGGAGGCCCTCGGCTTGGCGGGCCTGCACCAGCGCGGTCAGCTCCGCCTTGCAGGCTGGGCTGGGCTCCTGTTCCGCCTGGCGCGTTAGCGCCGCGAGCTGTTCTTGCAGACTCTTCAGGCCGGCTTCGGCGAGGGCGCGGTAGGTGGTCTCCGCCAAGCCGACACGGGTGAACAGCGTGATCGCACCCGAGCGGTCACCTTTGCGGAGTTCGCTGCCGAGATCGGAGATCGCTGCCGGCGTGCCCTCCAGGATGACGTGGCCGAAACGGATTGGGTCGTGGAAGCCGGTGGTGACGCGGGCCCAGTTGGACCACTGGCGATTGCCGATGTAGCGGTCGCGACAGACGTTCAGCCCAAGCAGATGGCCAGCCCGGGGCGTTACCCCCAAGTCCTTCCACGGCACCGCGATCTCAAGGGACCACCCCGTCGGCGAGGTGCTGGCAGCGGCCTGGACGGCGGCACTCCAGGCTGGCTCCTCGCCGCACGAGTCGTAGATGCTGCCCGCGGCGTTGACGGCGATCTGGTAGTAGGTCGTGTGAGAGTGCGCCGGATCGATGAAGAGCTCGATAGTCTCGCCGTGGAACACCGCGTGGGCATCGCGTGCCTGGGCCTCCGGGGCGAATTGCTTCATCTCCGGTTCGTCGCAGTTCACCCCCAGGTAGAGGAAGT
The DNA here is from genome assembly GCA_903933565.1 of uncultured Victivallales bacterium. Taxonomy (GTDB): domain Bacteria; phylum Verrucomicrobiota; class Lentisphaeria; order Oligosphaerales; family JAFGRS01; genus CAILUI01. Next base: position 11,248 of record CAIZKT010000239.1, read on the forward strand.
CGGCGTCGAAGGCGACGCGGAAGAAAGTTGGCGGTTCGCAGGCCGTATCGGTCCCATAGAGCCGGAAACCCCCGGCCAGGGGTGCCAGCTGCCAGGCGGGTTCGTCGAGGCGGCCGTCCACCTTTGCCCCTTCGAGGCGCGGGGCCGTGTAGACGTTGATGTCGAACGCCTCGTCGGCCGCCAGGGGCGCGGCGGACCAGCTCACGGCGAAGAGAAGCAGGGAGGCGATGAAGGGCTTCATGCTGAGGTTCTCCAGATGTCTCCGCCGCAAGGCGTTGAAGCCATCTTGTCCGGCGGGAAGCGCGGGCTCCAGTCGGCGGTCACGGTGGCGTCAGGAGGCTCCTTGCCAGGTCAGCCGCCAGTCGCTGCCAGGCCTCAGGCGCGGCGGCGAAGGGCTGCGTCACCACCCGGTACCGCCACGTGCGCCCCGGCTCCACCGTGGCGTTGCTGAACACCACAAAGTAGTGCTTGCGGTAGCGCTCCGGCATGTCCCAGTAACGCACTTCCCAAGGGAGCTCCGCAGGGACCTCGAGAACAGCGGTCACCGCGCCCTTGCCGAGGGTCTCGCTGAACACGGCGGACCACCTGACCGGGGCGCTGACCTTCATGCTCTTGTCGTCCACGAAGCGGCCCTCTACCCTCTGCCCGTCAAGGCGTTCCGCCAGGAAATGGCTCATGGCTGGCACCCACGGATGCATGAAGTGATAGAGGAGGTTGAGCGCCACGGGCTTCTCGGCCGCCAGGACGACCTCCTCGTCGATGCGGTTGTCCTTCACCGTGATGGTGGTGTCAAGGACCAGGTCCCGGATACGCGAGCGTTTGCGCAGAGCAACACGGTCGGCGGTATACGAGTCCTTGGGGAGTACCTCCCGCACGCCGTTCACCTCCAAAGCCAGGTCATCGACCTGCTCAGTCTCCCCGTTCTCGGTATGGCCTGAGCCGATCAGTCCGGTGCCCTTAACACTAGCGACGCTGCCGTAGTGACTGCCGAACACGTCCATGCAGACGCGGGTGCCCTGGTAATCGATCCGGTACAGCGTCCAGAATGAGCGACTCTCGAAACGCACCTCCAGATCCTGTGAGCGCACCAGGATTGAGGCGGGCCAACCGGCGAACTTGCCCGGTTCCTGCGCCGAGATGCGGACCTCGTCCATCCAGGCCTCACCCGTACACTTGCCGCTTGGTTCGTGGAAAGACAGCCGCAGGTGGATCGCATGGGCCCCAGCGGGGTAGGCCTTGTCGGTGCCGGGGCCGAAGCGCGTGGCCCGCTGCACCCAATCGTGCGGCGCCGAATCCGTCCGCCAGCTCTGGACGGCATACTGAACCAGGCGCTTGCCGGCGGCGTCAAGCACGCAGATGGAGAAGGCGGCAATACCGCTCTCGAGCCCACCGAACTTGAGCCGGGCACTGACCTCATAGGCCTTGGTCGGGTCGAGTTGCTGGCCGAGGATCAGTAGCTCGGAGTCCAGGCCGAGGGTGGCGCCTTGGGCGCGCAGGCGGACGGCACTGCCCTGGGCTCCTGCGACTGACCCTACCGACACCATGGCGGGCTCGCCCGGCACCAGCTTCCAGCCCTCCAGTCCCTGCTCGAAGTCACCGTTGATGATGAGCGGTTCGGCCGCCCACGCCACTGTGGCAGTGGCGAGCAGCCACGCGGCTCCGGTTCTCAGCCAGGCTTTCACCACGGCAAACTCCTTGGTTGCGCTTCTGCGGCCAGCTCCATACGGCGCCAGGCATACGGCCACCCGTTAACATGGAGTCCAAACCCGCGCTGTCCATGGCGACAGGGGTGCAGGTCAGTTTCGTAGGGGCTTCTGCCTGGCACGGCGGGGCGCCGGTCGGTTCAGGGGTGGTCGGGGCTGCTGGGGGACGGTCGAGGCCGACCGGCGCTCCACGCCTGGCGCCCGTCTGGCGCGAGGCGGATTGGGACGGTCGAGGCCGACCGGCGCTCCACGCCTGGCGACAGGTGGGCGCGGCGACGACGGCGCGTGTGGACGGTGTTGGCGTCGGCTGTTATGTTGCGGAGTCTCCCGGTCGTCTCCGAGATCAGCATGGCTGCTTCTACCCTCCACAACATCGCTCATTTCCTGCCCGAGTGGGCGCTGGCGGCGCCGTTGCGCCAGGCGCTGCTGGTTCCGTCTCGGTCGGGGGGGAGCGGCGCCTCGGCGTGGACCGGCTGGACCTTCGCCGAACTCGATGCGGCCTGCGACCGGCAGGCCCACGCCCTGCGGCGGCTGGGGGTACAGCGCGGCATGCTGACGCTGCTGATGGTCAGGCCGGGGCTGCCTTTCTACGCGCTGACCTTTGCGCTGTTCAAGATTGGCGCTGTGCCGATCTTCATTGATCCCGGCATGGGCTGGCTCAATTTCATGGACTGCGTGCGGCAGTCGGGTCCGGAAGTTTTTCTGGGGATACCTGCGGCGCACGTGCTGCGGGTGTTGTTTCCGGCGCGCTTTCGCAGCGTCCGCATCAAGGCTGTTCTTGGGCGTCTGCCGTTCCCTGGGGCGCGGCGGCTTGGCGAGGGTAGCGAGGGGGTCGCGGCAGCGTTTCCCACGGAGCCGGTGGAGGCCGACGCTCCGGCCGCCGTGCTGTTCACCACGGGTAGCACGGGCCCAGCCAAGGGCGTCGCGTACACCCACCGGGTCTTCATCACCCAGGTCGAGCTGCTGCGGCGCGAGTACGGCATCGGCCCCGGCGATGTCGACCTGCCCTGTTTTCCGCTGTTCGGCCTGTTCAGTACGGCTCTAGGGGCGACGGCGGTCATCCCTGACATGGACCCTTCGCGGCCAGCGCAGGTGGATCCACGGCGCATTGTCGAGCCGATTCTGACGCATGGAGTGACCTACTCCTTCGGCTCGCCGTCCCTCTGGGGTCGGGTCGGGCAATACTGCGCCCAGAGCGGCCAGCGCCTTCCGAGCCTGACTCGCGTGATCATGGCCGGGGCGCCGGTACCGGCAGCAGTCCACGAGACGCTCTTGGAGTACGTGCTGCCGCCGGGTGCGCAAACGTTCACGCCCTACGGCGCCACGGAGGCGCTGCCGGTCACGACCTTCTCCGGCAGGGAGATGTTGGACGAGACCGCGGCGGCGACCCGCATGGGTGCGGGCATGTGCGTCGGCCGCCCGTTGCCGGAGATCACCCTGCGTATCATCCGCATTTTCGCTGCGCCGATCGAGCGCTGGCGTGACGATCTGGTAGTGCCCCCGGGGCAGATCGGCGAAGTCGTGGTCAAGGGCCCTGTGGTGACCTCGCAGTACCACCTTCTTCCGGAGTCCACGCGCCGCGCCAAGATTGCGGATGGCGACACGGTCTGGCACCGCATGGGCGACGTGGGCTATCTTGACGAAGGCGGTCGGCTGTGGTTCTGCGGTCGCCTGGCACACCGGGTGCAGACAGCGCACGGCACCTCGTACAGCGTCTGCTGTGAAGCGATCTTCAATGCGGTACAGGGGGTTCGCCGTTGTGCCCTCGTCGGGGTCGGCGTCGACCGAGCCCGTCAGCGCCCGGTCATCGTCATCGAGCCGGAGGCGGGGAGTTTTCCGGCTTCGCGCTGCAAGCGTGCGGCCTTTACGGAGCGTCTTCTGGCTGCTGGTGCGGCGAGCGCGCTGACCTGCGGCATCCGAGACGTGCTCTTCCACCGGGCCTTCCCCGTGGACATCCGGCACAATGCGAAGATTCGGCGTGAGGTGTTGGCGCAGTGGGCCAGTCTGCGGCTGAAAGGGTGATGCAGGCGAGTGGCGGTCGCAACCGCGTTCTCCGTCCCGCTGTGCTTTGGCCGGTCGGGTGGCCGGTCCTGTTCCCGACGTTGCCAGGCGCAGAAAAAGACAACGCCCGGCCGTGGCGGCCGGGCGTGGCGAACTCACTCAACCCTGCAGTTACTTCTTCGCGGGTGCCATCGGGGCGGGGCCGGGGCCGGGGCCGCCCATGGCGCCTTCGGGCATTTCCACCATCGGGACGGGGGCGAACTTCCACAGGACCTTGCCGTCCTCGTTAACGGCCTGGAAGCCGCCGACGGTGTTCTGTGCCGTGGTGGTCACCAGCACATCGACCTGCCGGTTCATCTTGATCAGTTCATCCTTGATCTTGTTCAGGGAAGTGACCATGAAAATGCCGAGGATGACGACCAGGACGACAGCGAGCGCCTGTACCGTCTTCATCGAGTCACCACCACACTCGGGAGCCGCCTTCACTTCGTCCGCCATGATGTCGCCCTTTCTCTGCTCGCGTTGCCCGTTGAATCCCTACCGACGCCACTCCGGGCGTCGGCTCCGCTAAGTCTTACCTTTATAACCGGTCCATGCGGCTGTTGCAAGCGCTCCTGCCGCAAAAAGGTGTCTTGTTCGCATGATCTCCCGCACCCCCACGTATTCGAGGCGCGGTCGCCGTTCCTGAAACCGCTCGCCGAAATCCTCCCCGCGGGGGTGGCAACGAGACGGTTCAGGGTCACATTGAGATTCCGTCGGATGGCCGTGTTTTGGAGCTGCCGCCCATCATCCAGGGAGCCGCAACCATGATTCAGGATCTGCTCCAGCTTGTCTCAGCCGAGCGCCTGCGCCGCGACCTTGTCTACCTGGCTGGTGAGCCGCTGCCCTTTCGTAAGGTGAACTATACCCGGCCGGGGCAGAGTCTTTCTTCGCTGGACGAGGCCGATGCCTACCTGCAGGCGCAGTTGCAGGCCGCGGGGTGGGCCGTGGCGCGCACCACGCACCGCGTGCAGGCCTTCCGTTGCGACGCGACCAAGCCGTTGCATCACTGGTACTCGAAGCCCGCGCCCGAGGATGCTTGGTACGACGCCTGCAACCTCGAGGCCGAAAAGCCGGGCAGCGCGTGTCGCGACGAGATCATCCAACTCATTGCGCACAAGGACTCCATGAGTTGGATCGATTCGCCTGGCGCCCACGATAACGCCGTCGGCACGGTAGCGAATCTCGAAATCGCCCGAGCTCTGGCCGGTTGCCCGACCCGGCGCACGATTCGCATTCTCTTCTGCAACGAAGAACACACCCCCTGGACCAGCCGCTTCGCCGCCGACGCGGCTGCCAGCCGCGGCGACCGGATCATCGCCGTGCTCAACCAGGACTCGCTGGACGGCAAATCGGAGGCGGACATGGCCGCCGGCCGCCTCATTCACGTGGTCGCCTACAGCACCGATGAGGGGCGGCCGCTGGCGGACCTGGTGGAGCGCTGCAATCGTACTTACGGCCTCGGGCTCGAGGTCGCGGTGGCCTTCAAGCAACACGTCAACGACGACGATGGGATGTTCATCAAGGCAGGTTTCCGCACGACCGTAATGAACCTCGGTTCCTGGCCCTATGCCGATGCCGAGTATCATCTGCCGGGCGACCGGCCGGAGCGGGTGAATCTGGAGAACGTCAGGCGCAGCACGCAACTGGTACTGGCCGCCGTGCTCGAACTGGATGCGCACGGATTAGGCTGAGAGGCAGTCCTGTCTGTGGGTGTCGAGCGTGAGGTCCGGCCTGCTTCTGACCAGCTTGGCGAGGGCTGGGTCTGTTCGCCGTGGCAAAGACGCCGCCCCGTGGCCAGTTTCACCGGATTACCCGTGCCTCTCCTTGTGGAAATGACCGCTGGAGCGGTCCATGGTAAGGCGCGCCTGACCCTCGGCGCTTTGCTGGGGCGGTCTGGTAGTGTTCGGGAAGCCTAGGAAGGAGTCGATCGATGAAACCCATTGCCCTGCAGTTGTACACCCTCCGGGACGCCGCCAAGACGGACTTTGCGGGCGTGCTCAAGCAAGTGGCCGCCTTGGGCTACCTGGGCGTCGAGCCCGCCGGTTTCCACAATCTCTCCATGGCTGAGTTTCGCAGGGTCGTCGAAGACTGCGGCATGAAGGTGTGTTCGAGCCACGGTCCCGGGGCTAAGCCGGACAACCTGCAGGAGGTCATCGACGCAGCGGGCATTCTCGGCCTTGATCTGGCGTGCTGCGGCTACGGTCCAGCGCAGTTCGACACCCGTGAGCACATCCGCCAGACCGCCGAAACCGTCGCCAGCATGGCCGAGAAGCTGCATCAGGCCGGGATCACGCTGTTCCAGCACAACCACTACTGGGAGTTCGCCCAGGTCGAGGGCCGTCTGGCCTACGACTGGTACCTCGAGGACTGCGGGCCGTACGTAACCTTCGAGATGGACGCCTACTGGTCCGCCAACCACGGCGCCAACGACCCGGCGGCAATGACCAAGAAGTTCGCCGACCGCATCCCGCTGCTGCACGTCAAGGACGGGCCGCTGGAGAAGGACAAGGCGATGATGCCACTGGGCACCGGTAAGATGGACATTCCGGCGGTCGTCAAGGCCTGCAACGAGAAGGTGTTGCGCTGGGTGATCGTCGAACTGGACCGCTGCGACTGCGACATGTTCGAGGCGGTGTCACTGAGCTACACCTACCTCACGAAAAACGGCCTGGCAAAGGGCCGCAAGTAAGTCAGCACCCTGCAGTCTCAAGCAGGCGGCGCTCGCAGCCTGCCGCCATGGTTTCGCGCTTTCCCAGAGCCGTGGATGGCCTGCTGATCTGGCCATGACAGGGAGTGGCGATGAATCTTCAGGAGATCTGGCCGGGCCAATGTCGAGGCGCGGTCTCGCTCAGCTTCGACGACGGCCTGGAGAACCAGCGCCTGGTGGCGGTGCCGTTGCTAAATGCGCGCGGGCTGCGCGGCACCTTCTACATCTGCCCAAGGGGCAACGACTACCGCGAGCGTCTGGCGCCCTGGGTTGAGGTTGCGGCGCAAGGCCACGAGATCGGCAACCACACCCTGTCGCACACCTGCTCGCGCAATTTCCATCCTGGCATTCGGCCGCAGGCGGGGTTGGAGGTGCTGAGCCTCGAGGCCATCGAAGCCGACATTGTCACCGCCGAGGAACGCCTGCGGGAGCTGCTCCCGGAGCACGGGCCCCGCAGTTTCTGCTACCCGTGTTATATGACGCACGTGGGCGAGGGGCTGACCCGCAGGAGTTACGTACCGGTGGTGGCGAAGCACTTTGTGGCTGGCCGGGCCGGGGGCGAACCCGGCTTCTTCAATCATCCCTACAACATCGACCTGCACTGCCTGACGAGTGCCTCGGCGCAGTCCATGGAACCGGAAGAGCTGATCGGGCTAGTCGAACTGGCGGCGCGGCGCGGACACTGGTGCGTGCTGACCTTCCACGGCATCGGCATCGGCCGTCTGGGCACGGCCGAACACGCCTTTACCGAGATACTTGACCACCTCGTCACCCACCGCGACCGCCTGTGGACAGCGCCCGTCGCTGACGTCTCTCGGCACTGCACCGAGCTGCGGCAGAAAGCCGCGGAGTGAGCTGAGTGCAGCGGGGCCGACCTACACGGGCTGGGGCTCAAACTCGCCCAGAGTGCGAAGGTAGCCTATCACGGCCATCGGGTGCGGCCTGCGGCGGCAGTCTCACCCCGCGAACGTATCGAAGCCCCAGGGCTCGCGCCGCCGGAACTTGGCCTTGTAGCCGGTCTTGACCAGGCCGCCGTCTTCCAGGCAGGCGATGCAGGCGCGGGTGCAGGCGGCGGCGAGGCGGTTGGGTGGGGCGCTGGCGCACGAGGTATCCGGGAAGGCGCCGTTGACACAGAGGCTGCACTTCTCCTTGGAGAACGTGCCAACGCCGAGCACCTGCTCACCGACCTGGCGCGGGGTCGGAATCGCGGACAGCGCCTGGGCCGGACAGCCTTTGACGCAGGCCAGGCAGCGCTCACGCCCACACACCTGGCCGCTCGCGAAGGGCGCGTCGGGCTCGATGCTGGCTTCGGTAAAGAGCATGCCCAGCGCCTGCCGAGCGCCAAAGCGTGGGGTCAGAAAGATGCCGTTGTAGCCGATTTCGCCCAGTCCGGCCAGTTGCGCGGCCAGGTTGATATCCGGCGTCACGTTGGGGGCTGGTTTGCCCTCCTTGAAGACGATGCCGTCGGGCCAGCGCTCCGGCGCCAGCGGGCTGCAGGGAACCGCCAGGAAGCCGTTGTCCTCGAGGCTGCGGCACAGGTAGTAGCCCGCTGTCGGCGGCAGATAGCGGTCCACCCGCAACCACAACGTGCCCTCCTCGATGCCGCGGAAGTAGCTTCGCGGAATGGACTTACCGAACACGACGATGGACTTGGCCTTGGGCAGAATGCTCAGCGGGTTCCACTGAGGCTCGACGTCGCGGTAACCATCGAGTGCCGCGACGCCCAGGAGATCCAGCCCGAGGGACGTGGCCCACTGCCCCAGCTTATCTCTGGAGATATCCATCACACCACCTCCCCTTTGACGCCGCCGCTGAGTTTGCCGCGGGTCTCCAGGTGCGAATTGCAGGCCTGCACGCAGCCGACGGCCCCGCAGACGGACCCAGGACGCCCGCCCTGCCCGTGCTCGGCGCTGCCGTTGGCGATCAGCTTCACGTACTCGATCCGCTCGGACAGGGCGAACCCCAGGCGGTAGGCTTCGTACCAGGTGTAGTTCGTCTTCTCGACCTCCATGTCCATGCCGGGCAGGTCTTTGCTGACAAAGGGTGAGGCTTTTGGATTGAGGCCCCAGTGAGTGACTTTGCACTTGCCGCAATCGACGGCGCCCCAGGCGAACTCGCGCCCTTCGACGGCGATGGCCTCTCGTTCCCCGCCCAGGGCCAGGCCCGGGCAGTGGCGCACGCAGGCCATGCAGCTGTCGCAGAGCGGCCCCTGGAACAGCGGGTCAGGCTCCAATTCGGCATCCGTAAGAATAATATCGAAGCGCTGGCGCGGGCCGAACTGCGGCGTCAAGAAGACCTTCGACCAGCCGAACTCACCCAGTCCCGCCAAGGCCGCCGCGACGCGCATGTGCAACATGATGCAGGGGGGCCGTTTACCCTTGGCCAAGGGCTCCCGCGCCGGGGGCGCCTCGTCGAGGAGCGTGTGGCCTCCCGGGGACGACACCGCCTCGTAGCCGTGGTCCTCCAGGAGGGCGGCAATGGCGCCGGTGGCGCTACCCAGGGAACTGTAGATGCCGCTGCCGTAACCGTAGATCCAGTAGGTGGACCAGTCCGTGCCTTCCTGAATGCCCTTGTAGCTGCCTTTCAGGATTCGGCTGGCGTAGACGATGATCGACTTTGCCTCCGGAAACAGCGAGGTAGGATGGGTTTCCGGCGGTCCGTCCTTGAAGCGTTCGAGGCTGGCGATACCGCACAGGTCGGCGCCGCCTTGGACCGCGCAGTCTTTGACCATCTTGGCGGTCAGCATCTCACCACCCCCTCTTCTCATCCGGCCGGTAGCCCCAGGGCTCACGGCTGCGGAAGGGGATCCGGTATCCGGTATCGTGCGTCGCCTCGAAGTGTGCTATGCAGGCGCGTCCGCAGGCTGCGGAAAGGCGATTCGGCAAGCCGCCACGGGCAAACTTGCTCTTGGCGTCGCCCTTGACCTGATTGTTCTCGATGTCGAAATGGAGTTCGTCGGCGCCGGCGAAGTACTTGGAGTCGCCGGAGACGCCATTGGGGCAAGCCCGGCAGGCGTTGGCGTTGATCAGGCCCAGTGACTGGGTTCGGCCGTTGCAGGTAATCGGGGTCGACTCGTGGGCCGAGATCGCCTGCAAGGGGCACTGTTTGACGCACTCCAGGCAGTGGTCGCAGAGGGCTTCCCCGGACGGCGGGCTGGCCTCGATCTCCAGGTCGGTCACCAGCAGCCCCAGCATCTGACGGATGCCATACTTCGCGGTCATGAACATGCCATGGTAGCCGATCTCTCCCAAGCCCGCCGCCGCGGCGGCATACTCGACCGACAGTCGGAGACTATTGGGCGCCCCGAGCCCGGGGCGTACCGGCTGCCGCGGCATTCTGGGCGCGTCCAGAGGGGCATAGGGGACGCACTCGTGGCCCAGGCTCTCGAGGTAGCGCAGGAGACCGTCGAAGGTGGTGATCCAGCGGCCGGGGGTCTGCCAGAGCGAGCCCTCTTCCATCGCGCGGAACTGCCCTCGACGGATCTGCGAGCCCACCACGACCACCGACTTGGCGTCAGGGAAGAGGCTGAGGGGGTGCTCGTTGGGCGGCAGCCCGACAAAACTGCTCAGCGGTGGCACGCCCACGAGGTCGTACCCCGCGTGCTTCCTGAACTCAGCGAACGACAGCATGTCCGCAGCCTCTCCTTTCCGTCGGCAAGGATCCACGCCAGGTTCCGTCCAGCGCGGGCGCCGCGCCCGTTCACGGGACCAACTGGAGCAGCCCTGCCGTATCCACCTGCCAGACCTCGGCGCCAGTCAGGGTCCAGACCATCCAGGAATCGTCGGCGACCCGGCGGATGTTCAGGTTGAACGGCAACTCCTTCAGGGTGGCCGGATCGATCCCGGCGGCATCCATGGGTATGCGCCATTCGCCGACCCAGCGGTCGGGGGCGACCGTGGCCGCGAACTGCACCGCTGCGCCGAGCTGTTGCGCCTGCTCCGCGGTCGCCCCGGCCGCGCTCACACTCTCGAACTTGCCGTTGGGAAAGCCGCGCAGATTGAAGATGGGATTGCCATAGCATAGGCTCTTGGCGTGGGAGGGACTGCGGAAGGCCAGTTCGATGGCATCAACCTGGCCCCAGGCGCCCTCGGCCTTCAGCGGTTGGGTCGGGTCCAGCGGATTGACGACCAGCAGGTACAAGGCGGTGCCATCCCAGGCGGCCCAGGCCTGGGAGACCTGCTTGGAGGGCGTGCCGCACGCCGCACTGGCACAGCGCAAGGCGGTGCTGGGGTCTTGCACCCAGTCCTCGGCTTTGCCGTCGATGCTGAGGCTGCCCGGCGCCACCCGGCGAGCGGGGGGTTTGGGCACCGCGCCGCGCGTGATCCGTGTGGGCGCCTGGTCCGGGAGCGGTGCGTGTTGCACTGGCCAGGTGACCCGAAACTCATCCTGGCGCAGGCCGATCTTGTCCACCGGAAGCGCCTGGAAACCGAGCGCCCATACCGGCGACTCCGGCCTGAGGCGGAAATCCTGTTTGGCCGCATCCACAAAGAGCGGATCGCCCTCGGTGAAGTTTCCCTCCAGGATCAGCAGCGGGCGCGCCTCGGCACTGACTTCGTCCCAGCGTCCGCCGACGCTGAGGTTGTGGGCGATACGGTTCCGCTTGGGCTTCTCCGGTTCATCATCGAGCATCCCCACCAGTTGCGGGTAACGCTCCTTCCAGGGCGATTCCTTGTACGGCATTTGCTTCAGGTTTTCCGGTTGGATCGTGGTGGCGCCGTAGTTGTATTTGCCCATGCCTCGCGCGTCGACGTGCAAGGCGGGTTTGCAGTCGACGAAGATGTTGTTTTCGACCACGTTCTCGCGTCCGCCGCCGATGAAGGCGGCGCGAGTGACCTTGTAGAAGATGTTGCCGATCATGCTGTGGCCGCTGAGGATGTCGTCGAGGTAGATACCGACGCAGCCCTGGCCGCGGAAGCCGTTGATGTGGTGCAGGTAGTTGTAGCGGAAGACGGTGCCTTGGAACGACCAGTTACGGCCGCCGTAGATGGCGCCGGCGTCGTTGGACTCGTAGCAGACGCTGTGGATCTCGTTATACTCGACTACGTGGTCGTTGCCGCTGAAGCCGATGGCTTCGTGCGGGGCGTCGTGGATCAGGTTATGCGCCACCCGGTTGCCGACGCCGTTGCACTGCACGCCGGGCTGATACATGCGGCACCAGCGGCTGTAGTGGTAGATGTGATTGTTCTCAGCGTAGAGCCCGGCCGGTGTGAGCGTCCTACGGTCGCCGCCGTCGAGGGTGACGCCGCCCAGGCCGGTGTCGGTGATGTCGCAGCCGAGCACGCCGTTCTGCGTGCCGCCGCCGATCGTGACCGCCCAGCCGCCGGTGTTGCGGAGCACGCACCCGGCGACGCGATTGCCCGTACCGCCGCGGATCGAGACCGCGGTGCCGCGACAGGCCTCCAGGATGAAGCCGCGGACGGTGATCTGCGCGGCATCCTTCATCACGATCAGCGTATCAAGCACTGAAACCGTCGGACGCTGGGCGGGCGAGGCTGGCGCTGAGCCGTCTCCCGCCGGTGGCCAGAAGTAGAGCAGTCCCGCCGCACGGTCCAGGTACCACTCGCCCGGGCTATCGAGCTCGCACAGCAGGTTGAAGCCGTAGAACCAGCGATCTTTACGGTAGCCGAAAGTGTGATACGGCGGTTTGACCGCCAGGACGTGCTTGTCCGGCTCGATGCTGGCGATCGGGTGGCGCTGGTCGGACCAGTCGTGGTACCAGTAGCCGTGGACCCAGCCGTCGGGCTCCTGCAGCCAGCGCGCCGGGCGGTCGCCCTCGTAGACGATCCGCCCTTCCTTGCACATGTCCTGCCCGCGGTCGTTCTTGGTCACCGGCCAGGCCACGTCGGCAATGCGGATAAAGCCGTCGTTGGGCCAGCGCGCCAGGGTCATGGGCCGGTCGCCACAGAACAGCTCCAGCCCCGGCCCACCGCGGCTCGTGTTCCAGTCCTGCTTGCCGTAGTCCATCACCCCCAGCGCCTTGAGGTCGGCCTGGAGCACATGCGCTCGCGCCGCCTCGTCCAGCCGAGCGAGGACGGCGGGGTCGGTGACCGGGACCAGGTTGGTGACCGCGCGCCCGCCGCTCAGTCGCACCTCGGCCCCAGGCGCGGCGCGGTAGGTGATCGGGCTGTCGGCAGTACCCGCGTCGGCGGCCGTGAGTTCAAAGGGCTGGACCAGCTGGTAGGTGCCCGCTGCCACCTCTACCGTGACCCCGCCGGAGGGTAGTTTGCCGGCCGCCTTGAGTCGGCGAATCTCGTCGCGGGCGCGCTCCAGGGTCCGAAACGGCCCGGCGGTCGGGTCGGGCGGGGCGCGCTGGGCGCGGGCGCCGGAGCAGGCGTCGTCCCCGTCCGTCGCCACAAAGAGCGTGGCAGGGACGGCGGCGACCGCGGACGTAAGGATACACGCGGCGGAGCACACCCAGGCAGAGGTTGTCATGCGGACTACTCCCCAATCGGCTACTTCATCTGCGGCAGGATGATGCCGCGCAGGATGACCTTCTGGCAGAGGAGGAACACCAACAGCACCGGCACCGAGGTGATGGCGTAGGCGGCCATGACGACATAGGGCTGAGTGGCGAAGGTGCTCGAGAACTGATAGGTCCAGACCGACACCGTCCACATACGCTGGTCCTGACAGACGATCAGGGCCCACTCCCAGCCGGCGTAGGCGCTGATGAAGGCGTTGAGCATGCTTACGGCGAGGATGGGCTTGACCAGCGGTAGCGAGACCAGGTAGAACACCTGTATTTCGGAGGCGCCGTCGATGGTGGCCGCCTCAAACAGCTCCTGGGGCAGCGAGTCGAAGAAGCCCTTGAGCAGAAAGATGGTCATGCCGTTGGCGGCGCCCGGCAGCACGAGGGCCGCAAAGGTGTTGAGCAGATTCAGGTCACGCAACAGCAGAAAGCCCGGGATGGCGGAGACGGCGGCTGGGAAGGCCATGGTGGTGAGGCAAAAGACGATGATTTTCTCGGTCGGGCGCAGCCGGAACCGGCTCAGGGCGTAGGCGCAGAGCGGGTTGACGGTCAGGGTGATAGTGATGGCGAGCGCCACGAGGATAAGGGTGTTGCGCACCGCCGGGCCGCGGAGGAACAGGTGATCGAATACCGCCCCGTAATTGCCCAGGGCGTCCTGCAGGGTAATGGACCACTCGCGGTCCGCAAAGGTCGTGAGAAGCGCCTGGCGGTAGGGAATGTGCAGTTGCTCGATGCCGGCCAACTGCAGTCCGTAGGCGGCGTTGACGCCAGCGCGGTCGACGTGTTTGCGCAGGGCGAACTTCTGGAAGGCCAACTCGGGCAGGGTGTCACGGATCTGCCAGTCCTGGACCGGGACCGCGGTGCGCAGAAAATCGAACCAGACGCCGCTGAACTTCTCGTCGGGCACCGTCGAAGTGAGCGGCAGATCATCCCAGGTCTGGACCGGGCGCTCAAGCACGCGCCCGGCATAAGCGGGAGTGCGAAAGCGGTCGACCAGGAAGGCGCGGAACGCCGCCGTGCGCTCTGCCGTCACCGGAAACGCGACGTGGCGTAGCGCGAAGCTGTTCAGGAGGTACGCCTGCCACAATGTGCGCAGCGGCGCCGGGGCGTCTGCCGGGACCGGAAAGGGCAGGGCGCTGACCTCGCCTAGCGCCTTGCCTTCGTCACCGGCGGCGCGCACGTAGCTCTCCCAGGTGAAACGCAGGGCCGCCGGCCGCAGCAAGTTGGCTGGGGCGCCGACGAAGCAGGACGAGTAACGGTTCTGCCGGTAGGCCTGCCGGAAGGCGAGCAGATCCTGGTAGCGCGCGTCTTCCAGCGGGGTGAACGAAGGCAGGTCGAAGGCTTCGCCGCTCCACTCGCTGGCCGCGATCTTCATGAAGTCGTCGACGGAGAGTTCCCAGGCGGCATTGAAGCGATCCAGGGTCCGGTAGCGGTCCTTGAGGAAGAGGCCGATGTACTGGATGTTGTAGGAGACCGTGGTTTCGCGGAGGTCCCAGCCGTCGATAAACTCCGTGTAGTCGCGGGCCGCGGCCCGGAGGTCGGCCCGGCGCGCGGGGTCCGCCAGCTCGCGGAGTTGCTTCCGGGCCCAGGCATCGCTCTGCGCGCGCTCATCGCCGATGGCGGCCCAAATCTGCCAGTCCTCGGGACAGTCGGGGAAGAAGCTCTTCATCTGCTGGACCGAGTTGCGGGGCTGCGGCGGGAAGACCAGCGCCAGCAGCCGCATCAGGCGGTCCTCGCGCGACATTAAGAAGCGCGGCAGCAGGCTGCGGCGCTCGTAGTCGAAGGGATTGCTCACCGAGCCGGTCAGCATCACCAGGAAGGGGCAGACCATGGCCACTGCGCCCAGGGTGAGCAGCACGTAAATGCCCACGATGAGGAAGCGTCCCCTGGCTGACTTGTAGTCTGTCGGGCCAATGATGGGCATCCGGCTATACTCCCTTCGCCTGCCGGAAGTCGACCCGGCGCAGGATCTGCAACTGCAGGTAGGTGAAGCCCATCAGCATGCTGCCGAGGATCCAGGCGTACGCCGAGGCCAAACTGAAACGCAGGTTGACGTAGGCCTCCTGCCAGATGGCCAAGCTCATGACCATCGTTTCCTTGCCTGGGCCGCCGAAGGTGAGCAGGAAGATGTGGCCCATGGTCTGGAACGTGCCGATGAAGGCCCCCACAAAGTTGATCAGCACCAGCGGCGCGATGGTCGGTAGGGTGATGTGTCTGACCTTGCCGAAGACGCCCAGGCCGTCGACGCTGGCGGCTTCGTAGAGGTCCTCGGGCACCGACTTCAGCGCGGCCAGGTAGATGAGACTGCTGATGCCAGCGCCGGCCCAGATGCCGGGGATGATGACGCAGGCCATCACCGTCGACGGATTGCCCAGCCAGTCGATGGGCTGAAACCCGAAGCGACCGAGCAGCCACAGCAGGAGCCGGTTGATGGTGCCGGAGGCGGTGCCGACGTACATGTCCTTCCACATCAGGGTGACCACCAGTCCACTGGTCATCTGCGGCAGGAAGAAGAGCGTGCGGAAGAGGACCTTCAGCCGTGGCACCTCGGCCAGCAGCAGGGCGAGGAAGATCGGCGTGAAGAAGGCCAGAAATAGGTTCCAGAGTACGAAGCGGAAGGTCGTGAAGATGTAATGGAAGAAGTTCGGGTCGGTGCCGATGGCGATGAAGTTGGTGAGCCCGACCAGGGCCGTCTTGCCCGCAATGCGGTAGTCCTGGAAGGCCATGACCAGACCGCGGCCCAGCGGGTAGTAGCCCCAGAGCGTGATCGAGACCAGGGCGGGGGCCATCATGATCCAGGGTAGCCAGCCCTTGTAGACGCCGGCCAGGCTCGGCTTGCGCCGGAGCTGGCTGCGGATGATCAATACCACCATCACCGCCATGAACGCGGCCATCGCGCCGACGATCAGGCGCGCCTTGGGCCGCAGCGCCTCGATCTGCTCGGGGGGGCGTTCGTACATGATCCCGGTGTTGGCATCCCGCTCCAGTTGCTGGAGTGCGGCCTTGTAGTCAAAATCCTTGCCGCTCGGCCGCAGCACCAGGTCGATCGCCTCCCGCTGGTAGTACTCGCGAAACTGCAGCCAGCGCCCCGTGAAGGGCTCCACAATCTCGAGGAATTTGCCGGCTTCGATATCGGCCCACAACTGCCGATTCTCGGGCGGCATCTGGCGGATGTAGTCGTCCAGTTCGAGTCGGCGCAGGTCCCGCGGATTCATGAACTTGGCCTGACCGGCGGCGACCTTCTGACGGATGACCTCTTCCTTGCCTTCGGGACTGGTGATCAGCGTCATGAGTTGCCAGACCCGGTCACGGTAGGCCTTGCGCGCCTCCGGCGTGGCGCCGCCGCGGTCGAGCACGTCCTTGCCGATCATGAAGAAGCAATTCGAGTGCTGCAGCACGGAGCGCTGGTCCGTGGTCATGGCGGGGAAGGGCATCATGCCGACGTCTTCCGGCTCGACCCCGGAGCTGGCAAACTCGGTCATGTCACCGGACCAGAGCGGGTACATGGCCAGGTCGCGCCCCATCCGTCGGATGACCCGGTTGATCTCTTCGACGTTACACAACCGCAGGGAGCCTTCGACGACGTCCTCGGGCTTGAACGCGAGGGTCCGGCCCTGGTACGCGACCGCGCCGCGGGTGACGTCGGCAGGGGTCAGAGTGACCGGTTCGCCGGTCTCGGGATCGCGAATCCAGGGCTCCCAGCGCAACCGGTGATAGAAGCCGACCGCGGCCGTGCATTCCGGGCTGGCCACGTTGCAGCGCCAGGTGGGCGTGACGTTCTGCAGGTCTTCGTGCGTGTCCGGCGCGATGAACTCGGTATCCTGTTCGTTGAACTGGTAGACCTTCCCGGTTGTGGGGCTCTTGCGGTACTGCACGTTGATGCTGGAGCCGGTGGTGGCCACCCAGGGGGCAAACGACCAACTCGCCGAGATGAACTCGACCTGGAAAACCTTGGTCTCAGGGTTGTAGAGCTTGCGGCACCAGCGCAGGTACTCGTCCCAGGTCTGCGGCGGCTGCATGGGGTCGAGTCCGGCCTTGCGCAGCAGCCGTTTGCTGTAGAGGATGCCGACGTAGGTGCCCTCGCTGAAGGGCAGGGAGTAGGGCTTGCCATCCACGGTGCAGACCAGGCGGAAGATCGGCTTGATCTTCATCCAGCCGTCCCACTTAGCCTGTCGGCGTCAATCTGGCCATTCTTGTCCGGGGTGCCCGCCGCGGTGAGCTTGGGCCGACCGTCGGCCAGCACCCCATCCTCGCCGATCCACTCCGTCAGCGGCACGGCTAAGTTCTGCGAGACCGCCTGCCGGATGTCCATCTCGAAGATGTCGGGGCCGCGGTTGCCGGCCATGGACATGCCCAGGCTCGCCGTCCAGGCGCCGCCCGGCATGCGCAGGCTCTCCCACTGCTTGAGATGGACA
Source organism: uncultured Victivallales bacterium (assembly GCA_903933565.1). Taxonomy (GTDB): domain Bacteria; phylum Verrucomicrobiota; class Lentisphaeria; order Oligosphaerales; family JAFGRS01; genus CAILUI01. Next base: position 28,585 of record CAIZKT010000239.1, read on the forward strand.
TTGGGGTTCGCCGCGAAGAACTCACGGATCGTCTTGGGCTGACGGCCCTGCGCGTTGTAGCGCGAGGTGATCGAGATGTTGTACTCGACCGCCTGAGCCAGGGTGGCAGGCGCGGCCAGCACCAACAGGAAGGGGAGCAGGATCAGGGTCGGAAGCCGCCGCAGGTTCGCCGCCGCCGATCTCAGATGAGCACTGTTCCTGAGCATGTCATCCTTGCACGAGTTACCCCGCCGCGGCGGCTGTTGCGAGAAGCAGTCCGTACCGGCAGACAGTGTAGACCCTGGAGCTCAAGAATCAACACCGGACTCAGTAGCGGCCGTAGGTGCGCGCCGTCTCGATCATCGCCTCGAGGTTGGCATCGGGGGTGTCGCGGCCGCATTGGTCGCCGGTGGAGAGGATGAAGCCGCCACCGGCGCCGGCATCGTCAATGGCCTGTCGAGAGGCGCGGACGACATCCTGCGGCGTCCCGCGCAGCATCACGTCCGTGGTGTGCAGGTTCCCCATCAGGCTGAGCTTGGCGCCGAACTCCCGCTTGAGGCGGCCCAGGTCGCAGTCGCCCATAGGAGGGACTTCCAGGGGGTTGATGTTGTCCAGGTCCGTTTCTTCGGCGCTGATCTTGACCAGATCGTACTCGGGGCCGCAGCAGTGGATCTGGCTGGGCATGCCGGCCTTGCGGCAGACCGCGGTGATGTCCTTCAGGGTCGCCAAGGCGAGTTCACGGAAGATGGGCGGCGGGTTGCTGAGCATGAATCCCGAGACGCCCACCAGGAGGAAGTCCATCTCCAGCTTGACCAGTGCCTCGGTGCGGCGCACGATGGTCTGGCGCGCCTTTTCGCAGCGTTCGACCACCGCTTGGTGGTTATCGTAGTATTCGTACATCGACTCCGGAGCCAGCCCCAGGCCCGGCAACCAGACGCCGCCCCCGACGATGCCGGCTTCACCCATCAACTCGCGGGCTTTGGTGAGAGCGCTGGTGCCTGGGAAACTCGTGCGCGGCACGACGTCTTCCCACTGGTCTGGGTCAGCCCCCGTCAAACCGACCTTGGCTAAGGCGACACCCCCGGTGGGCGGATTGTCCGGGTAGTACACGTTGCAGGTCTTGGACCACTGCAACCGACCGTTGATCTCGGCGTGCGTGCGGGTGATGATGAACTCTGGCGTGCGGGCCACGATGGCCTGCTGCCAGGCAGGACGGGCGGCGGCGTCTGCCGCCTCGTAGTCGAGAGTCACCGGTACGGAAGGCAACCAGCCGTCGAAGCCGAAGTGCTTGGCGCAGTGGATGTAGGCCTGCCACAAGGGCGGGTCCTGCCACAGATAGATGTCCCAGAACGGCTTGCCCGTCAGCCGGCAGGGAATCATGTTCGAGGTGTCAGGGGCGACCGGCACACAGTCTGGCTGACCGTTCTTCATGGCGATCAGCAGGCGTTCACGAGAGGTCATCAGCGGCTCCCTGGTGCAGGTCTAACTTCGGGCACGGCAACGCCACGAGGGCCACGGTCATCCCAGGCGGCGACTTCCCGGGCGCTACGGATTCTCAGCCCGGCGCCTGGTCGAGCCCGTAGCCGTGCCGTATTCATGAGCCCCCAATCTACTGGTTTTAACCCCCTGTTGCAACGCCTCTATGCCAGTCAACCAATGTCACATAAACGTTCCACTTTCTGAGTTGCGGCACGTCTATGTACCAACGCCAGGAGCTTCACTCCCTCCTGGTGAAGGTCTGATACGATGGGTTCTAAGACATTTATGCGGAATAGGTAACATGTCTATTGCGGATTGAGTATAGGCGCTTGGCACGGCGCCTGCTATACATCCTGACAGTCGGGCCACTGCGGGGTGAACCGCAGTCCGTCAAACCGTCAGGAATCGAGCCAAGGAGACACACGGCGATGTTCAAAAACGCGAAAGAGATCCTGGAGTTTGTGAAGAAGGAGGGAGTGCAGGCCGTGGATCTGCGCTTCATGGACTTCCCCGGTATCTGGCAGCACTTCACCATTCCCACCCATGAACTGGACGAGTCGGTGTTTGAAGCCGGTCTGGGCTTCGACGGCAGCTCCATCCGCGGCTGGAAGGCGATCAACGAATCCGACATGCTGGTGAAGCCGGTGGCCGAGACAGCCTTCGTCGATCCATTCTTCGTGCATAAGACCCTGGTCATGGTGTGCAACATCTGCGATCCCATCACCGGCGAGGACTACACTCGCGACCCGCGCAACATCGCCCGCAAGGCCGAGGCTTACCTGGCCGGCACCGGTATCGGCGACACGGCGTACTTCGGGCCGGAAGCGGAGTTTTTCATCTTTGACGACGTGCGCTTCGATCAGAACCAGCACAGCGGCTACTACTTCATCGACTCCTCGGAAGGCGACTGGAACAGCGGTCGCAAGGAGAACCTCGACGCCAGTGGCCTGTCGCACAATGACGGCTGCAAGATTCGCTACAAGGAAGGCTACTTCCCGGTACCGCCGGCGGACAGCCAGCAGGATATGCGCAGCGAGATGATGCTGACGCTGGAGCAGATCGGCGTGCCCATCGAACGTCAGCACCACGAGGTGGCCACGGCGGGGCAGGCCGAGATTGACATCCGCTATGCCGCGCTGGTCGCCATGGGCGACATGATGCTCAAGTACAAGTACGTCATCAAGAACGTCGCCAAGAAGTACGGCAAGACGGTTACCTTTATGCCCAAGCCGCTGTTCAAGGACAACGGCAGTGGCATGCATGTGCACATGTCCATCTGGAAGAAGGGCCAGCCACTCTTTGCTGGGGATGGCTATGCCGGCCTGAGCGAGATGGCCCTGTACGCCATTGGCGGTCTGCTCAAGCATGCGCCCGCGTTGCTGGCGATCTGTAACCCGACGACCAACAGCTACAAGCGGCTGGTCCCTGGCTTCGAGGCGCCCGTCAACCTGGCCTACTCCAGCCGCAACCGGTCCGCCTCGATCCGTATCCCCATGTACTCGAACAACCCCAAGACCAAGCGCCTGGAATTCCGCTGCCCGGACCCGAGCTGCAATCCCTACCTGGCCATGTCGGCCATGCTCATGGCGGCCATCGACGGCATCCAGAACAAGATCCATCCCGGAGCCCCGCTGGATCGCGATATCTACGATATGAGCCCCGAGGAACTCTCCACCGTGCCGCATACGCCCGGCAGCCTGCGCGAGGCCCTCGAAGCCCTGCGTGCCGACCACCAGTTCCTGCTCAAGGGCGATGTCTTCACGCAGGACGTGATCGACACGTGGATCAGCTACAAGATGGATAATGACGTCAACGCCATGGCTCTGCGACCGCACCCGTGGGAGTTCAAGCTCTACTACGACGTCTGACGCCTCCCGGCATACTCGACCTCGATAGCGCGGCGGTGTAGGGCGACGAGCCGTTCTGCTGGCCAGCAGGACGAAGCGCGGCCTACACCGCCGTGCGCCGCGCTGGGAAGAGGCGGTTCGCCGCGGCGAACGCGGGTCAGTGGAACCGCCCCTGTACTTGCCTCTCCAAGCTGCGGGACGACACCTGCACCGGTGGCTCTACCAAACGGGGGTTCTTGCAAAGCCCTTCTGAACGGGTATGCTTAGAGCCTCTCCTACCCCCGGCGTACGGCCTGCTGAAAAGGTACGCACAACCCTGGCTGGGCGCCCGTGTCTGAGCCCTGTGTAGGGGCTTGTGGACGGGTTACGTCGGCGGGAGTTCTCCCCCAGGCCGGGGTGAGTACGGGTCCCTGGTGTCGAGCTTGCGAGGGCGTGACGATGAAGAAGTGGCTGAAGCGGGTAGGTCTGGCACTGGCTGCCCTAGTGCTTGTGGTTGTGCTCTTGGCGGTCGTGGTCACGCGGTCCGGGTTCATCAACTCGGTGATCGTGCCGAGGGTCGGCAAGGCGCTGCAGACGGACATCCGCATCGGTTCCCTGGAGTTCTCGCCCTTCTCGCGGCTGCAGATGGGGGAGGTCCGAGTGGGGCCGGATGACGCGCCGCTGGTGCAGGGCAAACTCCTGCGCGTGCGCTACAGCTTGTTGAGCGCGTTGCGGGGACGGGTACGGGTCGATGAGATCCGGCTCGACGACACCGCGATCCACGTTGTGAAGCGCGCCGATGGTTCCATGAACCTGCCCGTCTTCCCGCCCAGCAAGACCCCTAAGGCTGAAGCCGAGGAGGAGGCGGACGACCTGAGCCAGGCCAAGGCGTCTAACCTCCGCATCGCCGACGTGCGGCTGTCGGGCCTCTCCTTCATCTACGAGCAGCGCCAGGGGCCGGGCCAGGAGCCGATCTCGGTCAAGACCTCGAATCTCTCGCTCGAGGTGCCCGAGGTGGTCGGCGGCCAAGAGGTCAAGCTAAAACTCGGTGGACAGATTGACGACTTGACCCTGGGCGGCGTCTCGGGGGTCAAGGGTACGGTGAGCGGCGACTGCCGCGTCGGGTTGCGGCCAAGCATGGCAGTCTCAGCGCTCGACCTGGTGGTGCGCATCGCGTTCAGCCAGGGCCGTGCGAACGCGCTCGATCTGGCGGGTCGCGAGGTGCGCCTGGATGTCCAGATGGCCATGGAGAGCGGCGCCTTGGTCGTCCGGCGCGTGGCGCTGAGCGAGTTCATGGGAGACCGGCCGGAGGCCGCGCTGGCGCTCAGCGGCCGGGTGCAGTGGAAGCCCGCCGACGTGCAACTCGATGTGGTGGCGGACCCGATCGAGTCGGCCGTGTTCAGCCTCGTCGGGGCGCTACTGGGTGACGTGTCCTTCGGCGCGCCATCAGGGATCTACCGGGCCAAAATCGCCGTCCGGAGTCCGCAACGGCTGAGTCTCGACATGCAGCGCAATCAGGAACTGCCCTGGACCATCGCAGCTACCGGTAAACTCGACCTGCGCTCGCTCAGTCCACGCTCGGAAAAGTGGGGCCTGCGTGACGTGGCCCCCTTCGATGCAAGTTTCGAGCATGATGTGACCTGGCACACCGACAGCAAGACGCTCGATATCCGGCTCTTGACGGCCCGGGCCGGCACCCCGGAGCGCGAGATGCTCAGCGCCGCGCTGTCCCGGCCGCTCACGCTGGACTTCGCCGGCAAGACGCCGGCGGCGGCCCAGGCCGAGGCGGTGCTTGCACTCAAGGCTCGCGGCGTCGCGCTGAACACGGCCAATCTGTTCCTGCCGCCGGGGCTGCCCCTGTCCGTGGCGGCTGGCAGCGTTGACGCCGACGCCGAGCTATCGGTGGCTCAACAAGGCGCGGCAGTCAGCCTGACGGCCACGGTGCAGGTTGCTGACGCATTGCTGGCGGACCGCGTGGGCGGGTATGGCAAGCCCTTCTCGGTCGAGGCCCGAATCGGGGCAAAGGCCACGAATCTGCGGCGCCTCGAGGCGGACGCGCTGACGATCTCCTTGCGCCCTCAGGGCGCCGCCGCGGCGGAACTGAAGGCCGCCGGACGCTTCGATCTCGACCAAGGCGGAGAGGGCACCGCCGCCCTCAGTGGCATTCGCGAGTCACTGCTCGCGCTGATCCCGGCCAGCCTGGGGTCGGCCCTGCCGCTGGAACGCTTCGCGCTGGACGGCGAGGTCCGCTGGCAGGCCGGGAAGGGCTTCCAGCCATTCACTGCCGATGCCGGCCTCCGTGTGGCCAATGCCCGCCTGCGCGGACAGAACGGCCCCGACGAACTCGCCCTCGCGCTGGCGCTCCAGGCGGAGACGAAGAAGGACGAGGTGGCGGTGCGCTCGGCGGCGCTGGAGGTCTCCGTGGGCGGCCGACCTGTGGCGCAGGTGTCCGCGCAAGGAGCCGTGGGCCTGACTCCGGCCGCGGCGGCGGGACGGACGCTCACCCTGAGTTCCGACCTGCTCGACGTCGACCGCCTGATGACTTTTGCCAAACCCCTGCTGAGCCCCCCGCCGCCCCGCGCTGGGCCGGTTGCCGCTGCCGTTACGGCCACCGCGGTCGCGGTCGCGGCGCCGCCCCCGCCGTCCCTGCCGCCGCTGAACCTGGCGGTGAACCTGGACTTCCGCAAGATCGTCTGCAACGGCCGCACGGTGGCGGTGGCGGGCACGGCCACATTGGCAGATGCCGCCGAACTCAAGTCTCTGGTGTTGCGGTTGCCGACGGGCAGTCTCACCGTCGATGCTCTGCTGAAGCCGGAAGGTGCCGACTGGCGCACCCGTCTCTCGGTCTCCGCCGCAGGCGAGGCCCTGACCGAACTGGCCGCCTGGGCTGGCAAGACACTCCCCGGAAATCCCTTGCAGGGGACCACCCTGCTCGTGCGCTGGAATGGGACCGCGGCTCCCGATGCCTCCCGCGTGCGTCTTGATACCCTGGAAGTCAAGCTCTCGCAGGCGGGCCAGAGCCCCATGCTCGGGGTCGGCCTGGCGAAGCCCTTGACCCTGACGCGCTCCAAGGACGGAACCCTGACCTGGACCGATACCGAGCTCACCGTGACGGTCACGAAGTTTCCCCTGGCCATGGCGAACGTTGCCCTGCCAGCCGACTCCGGGCTGAGCCTCGATGGCGGTGCGCTCGATGCCGCGTTGGCGATCGGCCTGAAGGCGCAAACGCTGGGCGCCGCGGTGCGTGGCAACTTTACCCTCGAGGGTCTGGCTGGGCGCCGCGGCGAGCAGGTGTTCTCCGCCATCCGGGTCGAGGGTGCCGTGCAGGGCCAGGCGGAAGGCAAGGACCGGATCTCACTGTCCAAGCTGGCGGGAACGGTCTCGGCCGCTGGTAACCGTGCGCTGGCGTTCTCGGCGACGGCGGCATGGGATCGCGTCAAAGGCAGTTCGGGAAGCTTGGAGATGACCGTGGATGTCCCCGTGGCTCTCAAGGCGGCGGCCATGGGCGGTCCTGAACTTGCCAAGATGCAGGCTTTGACCCTGACCCTGAAGGCCAACGCGCAACGGGCCTCGGCAGACGGCCCGATCCGCGCCGCGCTCGAACTGGCCGCCGCTGACATCCGGCGGCTGGATGCCGCGGGCAAACCGCTGCCGCCGTGGGCGGCGCAGGTGGCCGCTGCCGCCGTGGTGTACGCGGACCGGGTAGCGCTCGATTCGTTGACCCTTCGCGCCCAGGCGGGCGAGAAGGCCCTCGCTAACCTGAGCCTGTCGGGAAACCTCGCGTCGGCGCCCGTCCGCGTCGACCTGAAGCTGAATGGCGATCTCCTGGACCTCACTGGCCTGCTGAATGTGGCGGTAGGATCGAAGCCCGCAGACGACACGGCCAAACCGGGGAAGAAAGCGCCGCCACCCCCAGCCCAGGAAGCCGCGCCGGAACCCGGTCCGTTCAATACCGGCGCTACCGCTGTCGTGGCCTTGGTCGACCTCAGGAATGTGATCTACGGTGAGATCAAGAGCGACGTGGCCTGCACCCTCCGTCTCGAGAACTCCGTGCTTACCGTGGCGCCACTCAAGGGACTGGTCAGCGGCAGCCCGCTGACCGGAGCCCTCAAGGCGAACCTGGCGGTGCAGGGACTCGATTACTCGGTGAATCTAAGCTTGGGCGCGCTGGACCTGACCCCGTTCATCAAGACCTTTGCGCCGGACCTGGCTCCCTCGATTCTCGGGTCGCTGACGGGCATGACCCTCGACGTGGCAGGGCGGGGCGTCACCCTGCCATCCTTGCAGAAGACGTTGAGCGGACGCCTGGAGACCGGAGCGAAGAGTCTGGTTCTGCAGGGGCTGCCCGGGCAGACAGAACTGGCAAAGAAATGGGAAGTCCCTGAGCTGGAACGGCTACAACTGGCACAGGTGGAACTGAAGACGCGCATCCAGGATGGGCACGTGCTGGTCGAGACCTGCCGGGAGGTGTCGCCCGAACACACCGTGAAGGTCAGCGGCAAGATTGGCCTCGATCAATCCCTGGCGCTGGACCTCGACGTGGGGGTTGGCGGTGCCCTGCAGGCGCGGCTGAGTCAGAACTCGACCGGCAGCACGGTGATGAACTACTTGGTGAAGGACGGCGACCACCTGGTTACCCCTACCTCTATTCCGATCAACGGCACGATTGCCAAGCCCGGGATAGACTCTGAACGCTTCCTTACCGGCCTGGCCAAAGCGGCCGCGCAGAACCTGCTGAAGGGCTCGCTGCAGAACCAGGGCGGACAGTCGGTCGACTCGCTGCTTGGAGGGCTGCTTAAGAAGACCGGACAAACCAACTCCGGCGCTGCCACGGCAGCCCCCGTCGCGAAGCCTGACACCGGCGGACAACCAACGGGCAAGGCGGCCGCGGTGCGCTGGACCGAGCCCGGCAACGACGGGGCGACGGGTGCTGCCACCGCCAGGAGGGCCGTGCCTGCCGCGGCCCCCACCGCGGCCCCGGTTCCCCCGGTCGCGCCAAAATCGGCCCCGCTGGCCCCCGCCGAGCGCGCCGCAGCCCCCGCGCCTGCCCCCGCCGCCAGGAAGGCGGTCCCGTTGCCCCCGGCCACGCCTAAGGATGTGCCGGCGCCTGCCCCCGCGGCAGCCCCCGCGGTAGCTCCCGCCGCTGCAGTCCCGTTGCCCCCGGCCACGCCTAAGGATGTGCCGGCGCCTGCCCCCGCGGCAGCCCCCGC
>CAIZKT010000240.1:0-2673 GCA_903933565.1 uncultured Victivallales bacterium
GAAGCGTAAAGCTCTGGCCGAAGCGGCGGCGGGTTCAGACGCGGATAACCCATAGGCACCCTACGAGGGTCGGGGGACGGCGAACCAGATCCAGCGATCTCTACCGCTAGATCTGCGGGTTGTCGTAGTACCTGCTCTTGCCGTCCCAGATGGCGGTAGCGGTCATCCAGGCGGCATGGCCGTCGATGAAGCCGCAGTTGCTGCCGGCGCTGTGGACGGCGCTGTCCGGGTTGCGCTGAAGGGGCGCAGCGGCGCACTTGGTGGGGCTCGAATTCCAGGCTCCTGGGGTCAGGCTCCAGGCGAAGAGCCAGGCTTGACCCATGCCATGGCAACCATCGGCCACCATGATCGTATCCGCGGGTCGCTTGGCTTTGACCAGGGTGCGGCAGGCCGCGGTAAGGCCGTTGTGCAGGTACTCGTTCATGCCATAGTTCGGGTTGGGGTAGACATGGCTCCAGTAGACGCCCGGGGCCCCGGGCGCGGGGCGGGAGGGGCAATAGAGGCTGTTGGTGTTGCCCACCTGCGCCGGCACGGCTTCCCACCACGGCATGGCGCCCAATTGTGCGGGCACCGAAGCGGTGCGATCACAATAGGGAAATTCCTCCTGATTCGCATCGGCGTAGATGAGGATGCCGAGGGTGATCTGTTTGACGTTGTTCATGCAGGAGACGCTGCGGGCTTTCTCGCGCGCCTTGGCCAGGGCCGGCAAGAGCATGGCGGCCAGGATGGCAATGATGGCGATGACGACCAGCAGTTCGATCAGAGTAAAGCCACGGCATGTCTTTCGGCTCATCTCAGGAGTCCTCGCGTTGTTCGGTTACCTGTCCGTGGACCCATGCCACAGGGATTGCCGTGCGCTGTGGACCCAACCCGCACTGCGGGCCACGGCGCGCCCCCAGTGCATGTAAAATGATAGCATCTTTGACCGGCGAGCGCAAGAGGTAGCCGCTGAATGAAGTCAGAATCCGCGTCGTAGATCAGGTCGCCGCTGCAGTTTTGGCAAGGTGCGAACCAGGGTGACGCCTCAGTCCACCGCTCTCTGGCCTGCGGCAGTTGGCCTCTACGCCTGCCGGGGCGCGTCGGGCCAGCGGCTCTCGGTTCAAGCGAGCAGCGCGGTCTTGAGGGCGTCCTTCTGCTGCAGGCCGATCCACTGCTGAGACGCTTTGCCGTCCTTGAACAAGATCAGGGTCGGGATGGAGCGCACGCCATAGCGGGCGGCGAGGGAGGGGGCCTCGTCGACGTTCACTTTGGCGATGACGGCCTGGCCAGCGATCTCCCCGGCCAATTCATCGAGGATGGGGGTCTGCATCCGGCACGGCCCACACCAGGGCGCCCAGAAGTCGACCAGTACCGTCCCCGTGCCCACGGCGGCCTCGAAGTTCTTCTCGGTGACCTCAAGCAATTTTCCTGACATCGTAGGTTCTCTCCGTACGGACTTCATACTCGCAACAAGATACCACTTGGCCAGTCCCGAACCGTGAACACTGACCGCCAAGACGTGCCGAGGTTCCCGCTCCCATGATCGGTGGTCGCCGGGTGGGCTAGAGCTGCGGGTTATCCCAGCACTTGGCACGGGTGTCGTACATGCCAGTAGCGGTCATCCAGGCGGCATGGCCGTCGATGAAGCCGCAGTTGGTGCCGGCGCTATGCTGGGCATTGGCGGGGTCGCGCAGAACGGTCGCACTGGCGCACTTGCCGGGCCAGACGCCCGGGGTCAGCGGCCAGGCGACGTTCCAGCTCTCCCCGCGGCCGTGGCAACTGTCGGCCACCATGATCGATTCCGCCGGTCGTTTGGCTTTGACCAGGGTCCGGCAGGCCGCGCCCGCCTGGTGCAGATTGCCGTTCATCCCATACTGCGGGTAAGGGTAGGGCTGGTTGTGGTAGGTGGTTGGGGCACCGGGACGAGTGCGGGAGGGGCAATACAGGCTGTCGGTGCTGTTCATCTGCGCCGGGATGGCGACCCACCAAGGGGTGGCGGCTGCTTCCAGGACCACGTTATTACTGATGTCGCAGTAAGGGAATTCCTCTTGGTTCGCATCGGCGTAGATGAGAATGCCGAGGGTGAGCTGTTTCACGTTGTTCATGCAGGAGACGCTGCGGGCCTTCTCGCGCGCCTTGGCCAGGGCCGGCAAGAGCATGGCGGCCAGGATGGCAATGATCGCGATGACGACCAGCAGTTCGATCAGAGTGAAGTTGCGGCACGTCTTTCGGCTCATCTCGGGAATCCTCGCGTCGTTGGGTTACCTGTCTGCGGACCCATGCTTCAGCGGACCGCCGTCCGCCGTGGGCCAAGCCGCCCTGCGGGCTGGCGCGCCCCCAGTGCAACCCCAGACGATAGCGCCTTTGATTAGCGCGCGCAAGAGGCCCCAGCCAGGGCCTCAAAACAAAAAAAGGCGACCTGTGCAATAAGGATGGGCCGTGGTATTCAGCCCCAAGGGGGCGTTTCGGGCGCTCAGGGCAACGCCCTGGGTACCCGTCCACAGCGAAGATTGAGCCCTGAAGGGGTGGACCATGCGACCTCGGTGCGAAGGTAGGGTAGATGGCTCGCCCCTACAGGGCTCAAACCCATAACCATTCTATTCCCAGGGCGTTGCCCTGGGCTGGTATGGCAGCGCGCCTTCAGCGCTTCAGACGGACTCCCTTATTGCACAGGTCGGTAAATATGGTTGTATC
>CAIZKT010000241.1:0-7150 GCA_903933565.1 uncultured Victivallales bacterium
CCCTGGGCTGAGGAATGGCCGCGCTTTCAGCGCTCCGCGGCGTCTGGCCTTCGCGACACCTCCCGCCGGAAGTCTCCCCCAAGAGTCACGTGACCCGTTTTGCTCGCCGGACGCGGAGACGATCGAAACAGAAGCCCCTACGGAACTGACCTGCGCCCCCTTGAGCGGTGGTCCCTGGAAGCTATACTCACGGCAAGGAAGAGTGCCACAGTGGCCGGAGTTCCGAGGCAAGGGTCACGGGCTACTGTGCTCTGTGAGGTAGCACGGAGCCCCGCAGGAGGTCTGATGCATAGGGTCAGCAGAGCGATCTCGGCGACGGTAGCGGTGTTTCTGCTGGCGCTGGCCAGCGGCACGGTTTGGGCGCAGGGCGAGGTGGTGCTGTTTGGCGAGGGCAGGGCGCGCTGTTATCTGGACCTGGCGGAGGAACGGGCCGAGGAGCTGGGGGTGGCTGCCGCCGCGGCGGACTTCCTGAGCAGCTTTGAGCGCCTGACGGGCGAGCTCCCGCAGCGCTCCGGTGGCGTGGCGCTGCGTTTTCCGGTCGGGGAAGCTGAGACGATCCGCTTTGAGATGCGGGTGGTCGAGCTCCTGGACGCATCCTCCGAGCGCAGTGCCAACGCGAGCGTGGGTCTGGCGGTCAGTCCGACCCACAGGTTCAGCGGCGGTCCGCTGGCCGGCGAGGGGGAGAAGGTGACCTGGACCGCGGCCTGGGAGCGCGGTTCCGGCCCCGGGCCAGGGACGCTGACGTTCCAGCTGACCGTGGCCAACCAGGCCTACTACGGGCCTGGCTACGGCCCCTTCACCGGCGCCGAACTCAAGGCCGTGGCGGCAGATCTGAAGGCGGGCGGCGGCCTGCGTCTCGCCCTGGAGATTCGTGGCGGGGCCCAGCCGGCTGTGCGCGGCGCCTTTCGCAGCGGGGGCGAGTGGCAATGGACGGCCTGGATCAACCCCACGCAGGCGACTGCGGATCTTCGCGAGCCCGGCGTGTCGGACAAGAACGGGCCGCAGGCCTGGTCGGCGCAGTGGCCGACGCGGTGGGCGAAGACCGGGGCGACGCTCCATATCTTCGGCTATGCGGCCAAGGGTCGACAGGCCGAGATAGCGGTGGCCGACGTCGCGGTGACGCAGGGCGGCCAGACACTTTTCCGCAGCGACTTCAGCGCCGCGGGGGCAGGGGACAGCGGCATTCCGGGCTGGAGTCGTTACCCGCGCCAGGGCAGCGTGGCCATCGCCAACGGCCAGGCCCTCTTTCGCCCCGAGCGCGGTGCCTGGAACACGGTTGGACTGCGGGCGCAGTCCGCCGGGGTCGAGGCCGCGGGTGGGCGGCTGCCCGTCCGGTTGGAGCTGCGGCCCTATCCGGCCGGGGTCAGTCGCTATGACTCGCGGAGGGTGCAGGGCTTCGAGATCGCCGCCACGACCGCTGGCATCACGGTCAGGGCCTGCACCCGGCTTGGGCTTGAGAACGGACTATACCACCTGCTCGAGCGCTGGGGCTGCCGTTGGATCATGCCGGGAACGCTCGGCGAGTGTATCCCCAGGCGCGATCGGCTGACCTGGCCCGCTGGCGTTACCGCGTTCGCCCCGCGTAGCGACACCTGTGTTGAGCCAACCAGTGCCGCCAGCGAGCAGGGGCAGTGGTACCGACGGAACCAGTCCGGTTTTCAGACCTGGATGTCCGGACAACACTACTGGCTCTACGCCATCCCGGCGGAGAAGCACTTTGCGGCCCACCCCGAGTGGTACTCGCTGATCGGCGGCAAGCGCCTCCCCTTGCAGTTATGCACCAGCAACCCCGAGGTCGTCGCCACGATGATTGCGGTCGCCAAGCAGTACCTCGCCGGCGGCGGCGACCGCATGAGCTTCCCCATGGACCCGATGGACTGCCTCGACTTCTGCCAGTGTGACCCCTGCCGGGCGCTGGACCCGCCGGGAGTTGGCCCCGAGGGCGCGCCGCGGGTCACGGACCGCGTGCTGGCCTTCGTTAATGCGGTGGCGGACGGTATCCGGGCCGACTTCCCCGACCGCTACGTGGCCTTCTATGCCTATGCGACCCACAACGCGCTGCCGACCCGCGAGCGTCCGCGCCCCAATGTCGCTGTCGGCATCTGCCGCGACAACCACTGCCTGCTGCACCTGCTGCCCACGCCAGCCTGCCCCAGCTCCGACTTCCACGCCCTGGTGCGCGGCTGGAAGGCGATCACGACCAACCTCTGGTGCTACGAGTACGACCCGATCTCCTGGACCGGCGGACTGCCCTGTCCCACCTTCCTTGACATGGCCCGGTCACTGCAGGTCCTCCTCGGCGACATCGGGGTCCGGGGCAGCTACTGCGATGGCGGCTACCTACGGCCCGAGAGTAACCCGGGCACTTTCCTGAACCTCTATCTGGCCCGGCGCCTGAAGGTGGACCCGACGCAGGATGTTGATGCGCTGCTCGCGGAGACCTGCCGCGAGTTCTACGGCCCGGCGGCGGCACCTATGGAGCGCGCCTGGCGCGAGCTGGCGAAGGTGACCGAGTACCAGCACCCAGGCCGCCGTAAGCAGAGCGTAGGCACGACCTACTATCACGAGATGTTCACCCCCATCATGATCGCCAACGCGCGCACGGGCCTGAACGAGTCCCTGCGTTTGGCGCTGGGGCAGGAACCCTACGCCAGCCGCGTGGGGATGGTGGAGACGAGCCTGCGCTATCTGGAGGCGTACCTCGATGGCGTCTGGAGTGCCCAGCGGGGCCGCTACGAGGCCGCCGTCGCCGGGTTCGACCGCATGGATGGGGTCATCGGCGAACTGGTCGCGAGAGGGATCCTCAACGAGGGCGATAGCCGCGACCGGGCCAAGACCATCCGCCTGAAGGCGCTGGCCAACGCCTTTCCGGAGAAACTTGGCTTCGTGACCGCCTGGCGGCTGCTGGGTCCGTTCAATAACCCCGGGCGTGACGCCGACCGGGTTACCGATCCCTTCGCGGCCGTGGCCTTGGCCGGCCGCGAGGTGACCCTCGCCGATGGCACCAGGCAGTCATGGTGGGACTACGCCAGCCCGGGCGGTTTTGTGAGCCTGGACCAAGCCCTCGCAACCCGGCCACGACAGGGGCCGTTGTCGTACTGCTATGCCGCCACCACCGTACGCTCGGCGGTGGCCGTGCCCGCCAAGCTGTTGCTCGACAGCTTCTGCCCGTTCAAGGTGTATCTGAACGGCGCGGAAGTCTTCCATCGGCCCGGTTTGGACTCCGATTGCCCGGACAAGCGGGTCGTTGACGTGGACCTCAGCCAGGGCGACAATCTGGTTGTCATCAAGCTCTCTCAGACCGTGGACGCGAGCGATGCCTTCCCCTGGGGGCTGTACTTCCGGGTCGACGCCAGCGACCAGCGCCCCGAGGCCGCACCCCTGCCGCTGCTCTGGGCCTTCCGGACCGACCCGAGGGATGAAGGGGTACGCCAAGAGTGGTTCACGCCCGAGTGGGCCGATGCGGACTGGTTGCGCATCCCGGTGGGCCGGGCCTGGGAGCAGACCGCGGCTGGCGCCTATGATGGCTACGCCTGGTATCGGGTACGCTTCACCTTGCCGGCCGAGCGGGCGGGCCAGGCGCTGGCGCTCGTGTTCGGCGCGGTGGACGAGCAGGCCTGGGTCTACCTCAACGGGACGTTGATCGGCGAGCACACCGTGAAGTCAACCGGCAAGCTGGCCGGCGAGATCTGGGAGGAGCCCTTCGAGATCAAGGTCCCCCCGGCCTCGACGCATCCCGGCGCCGAGAATGTGTTGGCCGTACGGGTGCATGACTCCGCCTTCGCCGGGGGCATCTACCGCCGCGTCCGCCTGGTCACGGAGTGACCCGCAGGCGCGCGGCTGGCTCCATAGTGCGCCAGAGGGATCTCCTCCCCGAATCCTTCTGCCTGGCAGCGCGATCTGCGGGGGCTACAGTGTGCGGTTCTGACTGCTCCGCCGACGGCCGTATGGCAGGCTGGCGTAAACGCTGGAATCAGGAAGGGATGGTGCGGTATGAGCGACACCCTGAGACGGACCGAGGTCTGCCGCCGGCAGGCCCTGGCCGCGACGCTGCTTCTGTGGCTGCCCTTGGCCTTGGGCTGGTTGCCTTGCGCCGCGGGAGAGAGCCTGCTCAAGAATGGCGATTTTGCCCAGGAGGCCGCCGGGAAGCCGACCGTGCCCGCCGACTGGACCCTGCCGCCGGACGCCTCCTGGCAGCGCCTCCTCGGTCCGGACGGTAAGGCCTTCCTGCAGTACAAGGCCGCGGCGGGCGTCCAGGCCCCGGCCCGAGGAGCGTGCGACTTTCTCGCGCCCAAGGCCGGCTATACGGTCCAGGTGGCGCTGGAGGGCGACGGCGCCTTGACCCCGGTGGTGCGTCTCCTCGACCTGCCCGACAATGTGGAGCTCGCGCGCCTCAGCGGCACCAGGACGCTGGGGCCGCAGCGCCTGGGGGTTACCTTCACCACCGTTTCCGCCAACGTCGGCATCGAAGTCTACGCTGATGTCGCGCAGGTGGACGGCAAGCCCGGCCCGGCGGGCCTGCTCAAGCTGACGCAGGTCAGGGTCCTGCCGGTGTTTGCCGCAGCGCCGGAGAAGCTCCCCGACCTCGGCCCGAACCTGGCGCTGCGGCAGCCCTACACCCTCGACCCAGCGCCGAACTACGCCCTCTGCAAGGATCCGGCCGACGCGACTCAGTTGACCGATGGCGTCTACACCGAAGGCCACTTTTGGACCCGTCCGAGCACCGTCGGTTGGTTCAACAACATGGCCTTTATCACCGTGGACTTACAGCGGGATCAGCCGATCCGGGGCATCTCCTACAACACCGCCGCAGGCGTGGCCCAGGTGCAGTGGCCGCTGCGGGTGCTCGTCTTCGTCAGCCCGGATGGCAGACAGTGGTACGAAGCGGGCAACCTGGTGACCCTTAACGCGCCCCACAAGAACCTGCCGGAGTATGGGCAATACGCGGTGCGTCGGCTGTGGACCGATCAGCTCGCCACCCATGGGCGCTACGTCTGCCTGTGCGTCGAACCCCCCTACGGCGGCTTCGTCTTCGTGGATGAAATCGAGGTCTTCAAGGGCGCCGACGAGTTGCTGCAGAAGCCCTACGCAGGGCTCGCCTTTACGACGCCGAAGGCCAGCCTGGAGAAGTCCATGCAGGACGAGCTGCTGCGGACGCAGTTCGAGCGCGAGTTGCAGGCGGTCCGTAAGAGCATCGCCGACGGTTTGCCCGAGGGTGCTCGCGGGCCACTCCTGGCCGAGGCCGACCGCCTCGCGGCGCGGATCGCCGCGTACGAGGCCCCTGACCTGACCGGCTTCCGCGCCGTGCTGCCGATCTGCGAGTTGGAGGCTGCCGTGTTCAAGCTGCAGGCGGCGGCGTGGCGGGCCATGCAACGCCCGGCGCTCATGGTCTGGACCAAGCACCGCTGGGAGATGCTGGAGCCGGGCGAGGGGCCGGCGACGCTGGACCCGCCGCCGCCGGTGGACGTACACCTGATGAACAACGAGTGGCGCGCTGGGGTGTTCAACCTGACCAATGCCGCCGCTGAGGTCGTGAAGGTCGGGGTCAAGGTGACGGGCCTGCCCGGCGGCGACAATCCCGGCTACCTCACCGTGCATGAGGTGCTGACCGTCGGCACCCGGCGCTTCGTGCCGGTCTCGGCGGCCCTGCCCGTGGTGGCCCGGGAAGGCGACCGCTACCCCGTTACCATTCCGGCCGGGATGACGCGCCAGGTCTGGCTCAGCTTCAAACCGGACAACCTGCCCGCCCAGACGCATACGGGGCAGATCGAGATCACCCCGCCGACCGGCCCCATGCAGACGCTGGCCCTGCGGCTGGTCGTCTACCCGTTGCGCTTCCCGGACCAGACGACGCTCCTTCTCGGCGGCTGGGACTACACCGACGCCGATAGCATGTACGGGATTACCGTCCAGAACAAAGCTGCCGTGGTGACGCATCTCAAGGAACACTACGTCAACACGCCTTGGGCCGGCGGCGGCGTCATGTGGTCGGTGCAGGTGGATGAGCAGGGGCAGATCAAGCAGCCCGCTGATACCAGCCGTTTCGACCGTTGGGTCAAGCTCTGGCCTGAAGCCAAGCGCTACATGGTGTTCCTGATGGCGGGCGATAGCTTCGCCGGAGCCAAGATGGGTACGCCGCAGTTCGACCTCGCCGTCGGCAATTGGTCCCGCTTCTGGGCGCAGCACATGCGCGACCTGGGGCTGAACCCGGCGCAACTGGGGGTGCTGATCTACGATGAGCCCGGCGCCAAGAAGCAATACGACCTCATCGTGGCCTGGGCCAAGGCGATCGAGGCGGCGGCGCCGGAGATCGTGACCTGGGAAGACCCCCAACCCACCGAGTTCGTCGATGCACCCGTGATGTTCGCCGCCGTGGATGAAATCTGCCCCTACCGCAACCCCTTCCTGGCGCGTGAGCCGCTCTACCGCGAGATGTTCTTCACGGCCCAGAAACAGGGCAAGACGCTCTGGTTCTACAATGCCGACGGCCCGGCGCGCACCTTCGACCCCTTCTCTTTCTACCTCGTGCAGGAGTGGCAGGCCTTCGCCATCAACGCCAAAGGCTCGCATTTCTGGGCCTTCGGCGATAGCGGTGGCGTCTCGTGCTGGAACGAGTACCCGGCCAAGGGCTCCGGCCCCTACTGCCCGTCGTACCTGGATGAAACCAGCGTGACGACGTCCAAGTACATGGAGGCGATCCGCGAGGGGGTGCAGGACTTCGAGTACCTGACCCTGTTGCAGAAGCGCGTGGCGGAGCTGGAAGCCCAGGGCGGCAAGCAGCCCGAACTCGCGGCGGCCAAAGCGCTGCTGGTGAGCGGTCCGCAACGGGTGCTCGCCGGGGAGAAGGGCGCCAATTACCGCTGGGACGAGGCCAAAGACCGCACCGTGCAGGACCAGGTGCGTATCGAGGTGCTCAAAACGCTGGTGGCGCTGGCAAAGCCGTGACCCCCGGCCGCCGGTGCATCCGACCTGAAGACGGCAACAACCCTATCCCCCGCGTCCGGCCCTGGAGCCCGCGATGCCAAGGACCCGCAGGGGCCTGGTTCGCGGTATCCCCCGTCCCTTGGAGCCCGCGATGCCAAGGACCCGCAGGGGCCTGGATCGCGGTATCCCCCGTCCCTTGTAGCCCGCGATGCCAAGGACACGCAGG
>CAIZKT010000242.1:0-9433 GCA_903933565.1 uncultured Victivallales bacterium
CAAGTCTCATACAAGGGTTCAGGGTTCAGCCGGGCCCCCGGCTGGGAGGCCGGACATCCCGATATGCGAACCGCCGTTGCCGTGCCGGTGATTCTGCGTTCCATCCCTCGACCCTCTGCGGTTCTCATACCAGCAAACCCCTACGGAACTGACCTGCGCCCTAAAACCTCCCGTCGCCTTTGAAAACAGGCGTCGCGTGTCATGTTATGCGCCGATGCGGCACGGGCTGGTGCTCGCTGCGGTCTGGGCGTCTGGACTCTGGACCCCGCGGCGCGGCGGCAGAACACAACGGAGGAAGGTCATGGCGAAGAAGGTCAAGGTCGGGTTTGTCGGCTGTGGTGGCATCGCCGGATTCCACTTCGGGCATTTCGAGAAGATGACCGAGAAGGCCCAGATCACCGCGGTCTGCGACCTGGTCGACGAGCGCCTGCAAAAGACGGCCGCGCGCTTCAAGGCAACCCCGTACAAAGACTGGCGCGACATGTTGGCCCAGGAGAAGCTGGACGCGGTCTACGTCTGCGTCGAGCCCTGCGCCCACGAGAAGAAGGAATCGGGCGGGATGGAACTGGCGGCCATCGAGAAGGGCTGTCACCTGTTCGTCGAGAAGCCCGTCGCCATGAGTATGGCCTACGCCAACAAGGTTCAGGCCGCCCTCAAGAAGAAGAAGCTGATCAACGGCGCCGGTTTCCAGGATCGCTACCAGGACATCATGCCGTACATGAAGAACTGGCTGTCCAAGAAGGACGTTGCCTTCATCAACGGCTACTGGGTTGGCGGCATGCCGGGCGTCTGGTGGTGGCGTCGGCGTGAGAGCTCTGGCGGGCAGGCGGTCGAGCAGACCATCCACATCTTCGACATGGTGCGCTACCTCTTCGGCGAGGTCGTCGCCGTACAGGCCTTCGGTCGGCGTGGCGTCATCACCGACGTCGAGAACTACGACACCGAGGATGCGTCGGCGGTCAACCTGCAATTCGCGAGCGGCGTCATCGGCACCGTCTACAGCGGCTGCTTCACCAACATCGGCGGCAAGTGCGGCATCGACATTTACTGCAAGAATGCCCGCCTGGACTACACCGAGCGGGTTGGGTTCAAGGCGATTGAGCCGAATCTGAATATCGACATGAAGACCGGTAACGACTATGGCCAGGAAGAGGACGACGCCTTTATCGACGCCATCCTCGAGAAGGATCAGAGCCTGATTCTATCACCCTACTCCGAGGCGGTGAAGGACCTCGAAGTGGCGCTGGCTGCCAATGAGTCCATGGACAATGGCGGCAAGCTGGTTCACCTGAAGTAAGGTAGCGTTGGACTTGCGGCCACCGGTTGTCGGGGCCGTGGGATGTTTGTCAGCCCTCCGGTGCCGCGCTCTGCGGCGCCGGGGGGCTTTTCATTGGCGGCCGGACGGGGCTGCCGTCAGGCTTTCGCCGAGTCGCTGGAGCGGCTGGCGGTTGGCGCCCGGCGCCGCGCGGGCTTCGCGTAGGTGCCGAGGCGCAGTCCTCATCCACGAAGAAGCGGTAGGTGGCGTAATCCGTGGTGGTGGGGATGGAATGGTCCGAGTGGAGGATGTAGCCCGAGTCCTTCATGAGAATCGGGATCTTCGCCGCCAGTTCGGCGCGGATGGCGGGGATGTCATTGGCCACCAGGTTGCAGGCGTCCATGCCGCCGAAGAGCACGAGTTTGTCGCCGAAGTTCTTCTTGATGCGGAGTGGATCCATGCCCGCCTTGACCTCCATCACCTGCAGGCAGTCGATGCCCGCCTCGACCATGCCTGGCAGAAACGGCTCGATGAAACCGCAGGAGTGCATGATGACCTTGAGCCCAAGGCGGTGGCAGTAGTCAATCGTCCTGCGGTGTCCCGGCATGACGATGTCGCGGTACATGGCAGGAGACATGAAGGGCCGGAACTTGAAGCCCATGTCCTCGTAGAACCAGATGCCGTCGGGCTTGCCTTCTTCGGCGAACAGTATTTCCATCAGACCGATGGTCAGATTGGCGTAGGTATTGACCATATCCTTGACCCAGTCCGGGTCCATGGCCATACCCATGAGCATGTACTCGTGACCGCAGATCGGGTGCATCTGTTCGAAAACGTTGACCCCCGCCCAGCAGAAGAAGCGCTGGGCCGCGGCGGCCGCTTTCTTGGCGTTGCGGTAGCCTTCCAGGTTGATGCGTCGGCGTTCGGGGAACAGCCGCGGCTTGATCTTCTCTTCCCAGGCGACGCGCTCTTTGACCTCGAAATCGACGTGTTCGGGGGTGGATGAGTGCAGCTTGTGGCTGCGCAGGGTAGCGTAGTTGCCATCCTTGACCAGCTTGGTCTCAGCGGTCTCTTCCAGAATGACCGGGGTGAAGTCAAGGTTGGCTACGCAGTTGAAGCACCAGCAGGTGTTGAGGTCGAAACCAAAGTGGGTGGCCAGGTCCTGTCCCGGCTTGATACTGCCTGCCGCTTGCCACTTCTGCAGGGTATCACCCCAGAAGTGCTCAAAAAGGCCGATGCGGTCCACCGGCTGGCGGTGCAGGATGTTGTGAATACGTTCGACACTCGTCATCTCTGCCATGGATTCCACGCCTCATGATTGGGGTTCTGCGATGTGATTGCAGGCGTCCGCCGCGAGGCCAAGGGTGGTCGGTGTCTGGACGCTTGACGGTTCGAGGTTGTCACAGGCCCTCCTAGGCTCGGCGACGTACCTTAGCGCCAGCGCTGGAAATGCAAGCCAGCCGCTCGGGCGCAGTCAGGGAGTGGCGGTCGAGTCCAGGAAGCTCTTCACGAGAGGAACGATACGGTCGTGCGCGTCTTCAAGCACGTAGTGGCCCGCATCGTCGAAGCGGTGGACCGCGGCGCGGGGGAAGTAGCGCTGCCAGACGGCCAGATAGCGGTCATCGAAGCAGAAATCCTGACCGCCCCAGCAGATGAGCATGGGCTTATCGGCCAGCAGGTGCAGGCTCTTCTGGATGGTGGCCACGGCATCCCAGGTCGGATGGCAGGAGGTGAGGGGGATATCCTGGACGAAGCGCAGGATGCCGACCCGATGGCGCCAGGAGTCGTAGGGGTGCAGCAGGCCGGCACGCGCTTTGGCGTCGAGGGTATGGTCTTTGCCGACGGCCAGGGTAACGGCGGCGCGAGCGAAGGCATTGAACCCCTGGAGGGCGAGCGCTCCAAAGCCGGGAATCTTGCAGAGCCGGATGCGCCACGGACAGCGGCCCAGCAGAAAAGATGCGGTGTTCAACAGCACGATTCTCTCGATCCGCTCGGGATGGCGCACGGCGTAGCCCATGCCGATGGCGCCGCCCCAGTCATGCACCACCAGGCTCAGCCGTTTCAGCCCCAGATGCTCGTTCAGCAGCGTTTCCAGGTGAGAGATGTGGTCCGTCAGGCGGCAGGCTTGGTTCTGCGGTTTGTCCGACAGCCCACAGCCAAGGTGGTCAAGCGCGATGGCGCGGTGGGTGGGCGCCAGGCCCTGGAGCAGGTGGCGATACATGAATGACCAGGTCGGATTCCCGTGCAACATGACGACCGCAGAGCCTGAGCCGCAGTCGACATAGTGCAAGCGCTGCCCACGCACGTCGCAGTAGTGCGGCTCAAACGGGTACTCTGACCGCCAGGTGGCGTCGGCTGTACGGGCTGAACTCATAGCTTGTTTTCGGTCTGCAGACTTACGGTCTTAAAACCGAGTGACTTGACGGCATCCAGGACATCGACAAAGACCTGAAGGTTGAGGTTGCGGTCGGCCCGAATCAGGATGGCGGTACTGCGCTCCCGTGAGTTGAGAGCGCGCTTGAGTTCGTCGCTGGACACCGGCTTGCCGTTGAGATGCAGCAGGCCGGCGCGCGTGATCTCGACTACCTCGGTCTTCAGCGTTTCCACGGTGCTCTTGCCGGCGCGCGGCAGTTCCACGGGGATATTGCCCGTGGCGATAAAGGTTGACGTAGTCAGCACGATAGTCAGCATCACGAGCATGACGTCAACCAGGGGGATGACGTTCATGTAGTCGAACTCTTTCTCGTTCATGGGCGGCTGTCTCCGCTCGGGTTGGGGGCGTCGGTGCCGCCCGGCCGCCGATTGCGCCCGACCCAGGTTGGCGCTGGCTCGATCTCGGCGTCAACCGCGGCGGCCGCCATGTCCCAGCGCAGCAAGAGGACCTTGACCCGGCGCAGGAGGAGGTTGTAGAGCGTCACCGCTGGGATGGCCACCAACAGGCCGATCGCGGTTGCTTTCAGTGCCAGGGCCAGGCCGACCATGGTCTTCTTGGTGTCCATGAAGCCCTCGGCGCCCATGGTGTAGAAGGTGAGCATGATGCCAAGCACGGTGCCCAAGAGGCCGAGGTAGGGCGCATTACTGGCGATGGTGCCGATGAGGTGAAGTCGTGCCGTCAGCAGGATCTCCAGTTCTTCGCGGTCCCGGAACTGGCGGACGTCGACGGCGCGATAGACCAGGTGACGCTCGATCGCGATGGCCACCGCGATCACACTCAGCAGGATCAAGAAACCGATCAGGCCGTAGTCAATCAGCCCCTTCATGAATTCCATCTGCAGAACCGCCTTTCCTGCTACGCAGCGAACGCCCGTAAACACCCCTTACGTGGATCTGTAAGCATCACGTCAAGAGGTACATAGAACCAGGTCGGTGCGCCAAACCGAAACCCTCCACGGCGCACGGTAGACTATAGCCCTTCTCACGACAGGCTCAAGAACTCAGTCACGCCCGACAGAGTCCAAGCCAAACCGCACTTCGATGGTCTTGATCTGTTCCGTGAAGCCAAACGACGTCGGCGCCGGCAGGCGGCGCAGGCCCCGCATGAGCGCTTCGACCGTGGTATTCATGGCGGTGTTGCCGCTGGGACGGCTGAGTTGATAGGCCGTAATCGTACCGTCGAAACGCAGCGTGATTCTGACTCCGACGGTCGGGTTGCCGCGGCCGACATCAGCTCGTGACGGCGGGGTCCAGGCCGCGTAGAGGGCCGCCCCGATGGCGGTGTAGAAGGGGTCACCGATCCCGCTGCCGGGGCCACTGCCATCCCCGTGTCCGCCACCCGTGCCGTGCCCGCCGCCGCCGCTGGTGCCCGTTCCCGCCCCGGTGCCGTGCCCGCCGCCGCCGCTGGGGCCCGTTCCCGCCCCGCTGCCGCGCCCGCCGCCGCCGCTGGGGCCCGTTCCCGCCCCGGTGCCGTGGCCGCTGCCGCCGCCGTCGTCTGCACCGCCGCCGGTGCCCCGAAGTCCGCTGAGGAGGCGGCTGCGGATGGCGTCTGCACTGATGGGCGCCGCGGACGTCACGGCGCCTGGCGCTGCCTTTGCGCCCGGAGTGGAGATGGGGCGCGCTCCCTGCCGAATACGCTCCAGCCGCTCCTGTTCTGTTTCCTTTGTTCGCACGCCGGCCTTTGCGGTAGGCGCTGCGGCGACGCTGGGCGTGGGCTCCGTCGGCGGCTTCTTGGCGAGGGTTTTCACGGGCGGAGTGACCGGGGCCGTGGGCTCCGGCGGCGGCTTCCTGGCCTCTTTCGCAACCGGCTCTTTCGGGGTGGGTTTGGCGGGCGCCAAGAGCGGCGGCCCGGTGGGCGACTGTTGGGTTGGGGCGACGGGCGGGGGCGGCTGAGCCGGACGAACCGGCGGGCTCGGCGATTTGGTTACCCGGCTTGGCCGCGGCTCGATGATCTCGCTGACGTCTCGTATCACCGGTGCGGCGGCGCCGGTGTCTGGCGGGCTGCCGGACGCACTTCCGCGGCGACCCCCGCCGCCTCCCGGCGAGCCGTCGGCGCCCGCGGCCCCGCCGCCGCCAGCGGGAGAACCACCCGCGCTCCCGCCGCCCCCAAGCAGGATGCCGACGGGCGGCGGCTTGGGCTCAAGGCGTGTCATGATCTTGCTGACGAAGAACAACACGCCAACCACATAGGCGTGGATGATCAGAGACCAGTAGGTGCCTTTGAGAAGATTGTCCACAGGCAGACACTCAGGATTGACGCAGGCCGACACACCGGCCCCACTCTGTGCCGTAAATGTAGGCTGGCAACGTGGCGCTGCCCAGTCTCGGTTGGAAAGGTGTGTTGGGGCTTGCACAGTCCAGCGGGTCTCCTATAGTTCAGCCTCCAATCTCGTCCGCAACTGGGATCGAGGGTTGGCGCTAACGTGGGTGCCAGGGAGTGGAACCGGAAACGGTTGGCCCACTCGCACGCAAGGAGAGTACTGACATGGCATGCGTAAGGTCGACAGGTGTCACAGGTCTGGCGGTGCTGGCCCTCGCGGCCTCGCTCTGCACATCGGCGCTGGCCCAGCCGAAACCGATCGAGTTGACCTACTCGATCTTCTTCCCGGCCACCCATCAGAACACGGTGTTGGCAACCGAATGGGCCAAGGAGATCGAAAAACGTACGGAAGGCAAGGTGAAGATTACGGTGTTCTCCGGGGGCACCCTAACCCCCGCTGACAAGTGCTACGATGGGGTAGAAAAGGGCATCTCCGACATTGGCATGTCCGTTCTTGGCTATACCCGTGGCAAATTCCCGCTCACCGAGGTGATCGACTTGCCCCTCGGCTACCGCAGTGGCGCCAACGCGACGGCGCTGATCAACGCATACTACGCGAGATTTGCCCCCAAGGAGTTCGATAACGTCAAAGTGATGTACCTGCATGCCCATGGGCCGGGCTTCCTGCACAGCAAGGCTCCGGTGGCGACCCTGGATGATCTCAAGGGCAAGAAGATTCGTTGCACTGGTCTTGCCGCCAAGATCGTCGCGGCGCTGGGCGGGACGCCGGTGGCCATGCCGATGGGCGAAACCTACGACGCGCTGAGCCGCGGGGTCGTCGACGGTTCGATGGGGCCGCAGGAATCTCTCCAGGGATGGCGCTGGGGCGAAGTCGTCAAGAGCTCCACCGAGTGCTACGGCGCGGCCTACTCGACCGCGTTTTTCGTGGCCATTAACAAGGCTAAGTGGGAGGCGTTGCCCGCAGACGTCCAGCAGGTCTTTGCCAAGGTCAGCGAGGAGTGGATCCCCAAGACCGGCCAGGCCTGGGATGCGATGGACAAAGCCGGCAAGGAGTTCGCGGTCGGCCGCGGCAACCAAGTCATCTCCCTCCCGGCCGAGGAAGACGCGAAGTGGTCCAAGGCGGTACAGCCTATCCTCGATGGCTACGTGGAAAGCATGAAGGGCAAGGGACTCCCGGGCGCCGAGGCGCTGGAGTTCTGCCAGAGCTTCCTGAAGGCGCAGAAGTGACACCCGGGGGCGAAGGGCGGAGTCGTTTCGTACGTTGGCCCTTCGCTTCGTTCGTTTTTTGGTGACAGCGGATGACACGAGTAATCGAGGGCGTTCGGAAAGCGACGCGGGGGCTGCACGGGATCGGGGGCGTCTGCCTGGTGATCCTGATGCTGATTACCGTTGCCGACGTGGTGTTGCGGGCCTTCCGCCGGGCGCTGCCCGGCACCTACGAGCTGGTCGGCTTTGCCGGGGCCTTGGCGATCGGCTTCGCGCTGCCCTGTACATCCTGGATGCGCGGGCACGTCTACGTGGACTCGCTGGTGGTTGCTCTGCCCCGGATTGGGCGTATGGTCCTCCACACCTTCACGCGGGTGCTTGCCATCGGCCTGTTCGCCGTCCTCGGCTGGAACCTGGTTCTCTTCGGCCTCGATCTGCGCTCGTCCGGGGAGGTTTCACCGACCCTGGAACTGCACTTCTACCCCATCGCCTTTGGCCTGGCGGCGGCGTGCTTGCTCCAGGTGGTGGTGCTTCTCTGCAACCTCGTCCAGATCCTCCGGGGTGAGTATGAGTGAGGTGCTGATTGGCATCATCGGACTGCTGGCGCTGCTGCTGCTGTTTCCCACCGGCATCGAACTCGGCTTCGCCATGGCGATCGTGGGCTTCGTCGGCTTCAGTGTCATCGTCAATGTGCAGGCTGCCACGAACCTCCTCGCCAAGGATTTCTTCGACGTTTTCTCCTCCTACGGCTTCACCGTCATCCCGCTGTTCGTCTTGATGGGCCAGGTGGCGTTCAATGCTGGGATTGCGCGTCGGCTTTATCTGGCGGCCTATCGGTTTGTCGGCCACATTCCGGGGGGTTTGGCCATGGCGACGGTAGGCGGTGCCATGGCCTTCAAGGCGATCTGCGGGTCATCGACGGCGACCGCGGCTACCTTTGCCAGTGTGGCGGTGCCGGAGATGGACCGCTACGGCTATGACCGCAAGCTCTCCACCGGCGTGGTTGCGTCGGTGGGGACCCTCGGCATCCTGGTGCCGCCGAGTGTGACGCTGATCGTCTTCGGGGTGATCACCCAGCAGTCCATCGGCAGGCTCTTTCTCGCCGGACTTCTCCCCGGGCTGCTCATCGCGGCCTGCTTTCTGCTCGTCATCGCCATCTGGTGCAGGATCAATCCGGCCCTCGGTCCACACGGTGACCGATCATCCTGGAAGGAACGGCGCCAGTCGCTGCCGGAGTGCTTCTACGTCACGGCCGTCTTTCTACTGGTTGTCGGCGGTCTGATGAAGGGCTATTTCACACCGACCGAAGCCGGCAGCGTGGGTACTGTGGCCGTACTGGGGCTGTCTGTGGCCACCCGTCACCTGACCCTCAAGGGGTTCTTCAAGTCGGTGGACGAGTCCCTGCGCAATGCCTGCATGGTGCTGGTGCTGATCGCCGGCTCGACCGTGCTCGGGCACTTCCTCGCGGTGACGCGCATTCCGATGATGACTGCGGACTGGGTGACGTCACTGCCGCTGCCGCGCTACGGCATCATGGTCGTCATCAGCCTGGTCTACCTGATCGGCGGGTCGTTCATCGACGATCTGGCCTTTATGATCCTGGCCACGCCGATCTTCTACCCGGCGGTCGTCAAGTTGGGCTTCGACCCGCTCTGGTTCGGCATGATCGTCGGCGTCACGGTGATGATCGGTGTCATCGTGCCGCCGGTGGCCATCAACGTCTTCGTGGTGCGGAACATCACCAAGGTCCCACTGGCCACCATCTACCACGGCGTCTACCCATTCCTGTCGGCGTTGGTGCTGGTCGGGTTGCTGCTCTTCCTGTTCCCGCAACTTGCCACCTTCCTGCCCAACCTGCTCATGCCGTGACGGACCGACGTCCCCCGCGTGTTGCTCAGCCGAGGGACTGGCCTCGCCAGCGGCGGCAAGGCGGCGGCAGGCGCGGTCAATCTTCGCCTCAGTGAGCGCTGACACCAGGGGGCGCAGGTCAGCTCCGTAGGGGTTTCTGTTTCGATCGTCTCCGCG
Source organism: uncultured Victivallales bacterium (assembly GCA_903933565.1). Classification (GTDB taxonomy): domain Bacteria; phylum Verrucomicrobiota; class Lentisphaeria; order Oligosphaerales; family JAFGRS01; genus CAILUI01. The sequence goes on from CAIZKT010000242.1 coordinate 9,201, forward strand.
TCCGGCGAGAAGAACGGGTCCCTTGACTCTTGGGGGAGACTTCCGGCGGGACGTGTCGCGAAGGCCAGACGCCGCGGAGCGCTGAAAGCGCGGCCATTCCTCAGCCCAGGGCAGCGCCCTGGGAATGGAATCCATAACGAGATTGAGCCCCGCCGGGGCGGCATACCGACAGTCCATGGGCACCGCGCGGCCAGCTATGGCGCCCCTTCGGGGCTGAGAATCTGGGGTATGCC